>CAYMID010000017.1:11568-17494 GCA_964390625.1 uncultured Gammaproteobacteria bacterium
GTTTGTTCAAGCGTGACCGGGATTACCTGGCCTTTTACATTAAATAAAACCGACAAGCGTTTAATGGCGGTTTCCTCGGAGCCACTAATACCAGCGGCGGCCATCATCATTAAGTTACCAAGCGTGTGGCCTGACAATCCGTCGCCTTTGGAAAACCGATACGTAAACAATTCGCGCAACAACTGACTGTCATTTTCGGCCAACGCAATAATTGATTTGCGTACATCAGACAATGGCAGCAAGCCAAATTCATCGCGCACCACCGCATTGCTACCGCCATCGTCCGTCATACTGACAATCACACTAAGTGCGTAATCATTGAATTGTTTAAGGCCCGAGAGTACAGCCACTGTGCCGGTTCCGCCACCAATTACGACTATTTTTTTCATATTAGGTATCACTTACACCAATTGAACCTGTTTTGTATATTTTAAGAATATACTCTGGTTCTTCACTTACAATCATTGGATGAGAATTTTGATTTAACTCAAACGTAAAAAAATTCTTGTACTGATCAGAGTTTTTTAGATCTTTAAAAACAAGATCAAGGTATTTTTTTTGTCTTTCGGAAATAAACCCAATACTTGCGCGGCCCCCTGGTAACAACTTATGAATCACCGCTAAAATATATCTACGGGCGGACTCTTCGTCCCGGACTGCATAGGCAAACTCGCCGGCAGTGTCTACAATTAAATTAAATTCTTCGAAATCACTGAGTTGCAAAATTGAACGCCACTTTAAATCAGTGTTTGCAATGTCTGATTTAATTTCAGTCCCGGCCGGCAAAGAATAATCAGTGGATGCACCTGTCCGTAACTGTTCTCTTTGAAGACGGGCCGCTTTTTTACGCAAGCCAGTTGAATACACTTTAACCGCCGTGCCCAATTTGTCGCGTATTTGTTCCGCATACAAACCAGCCCCCGCACCAACATCAAGAACATTGAGTACTACTTCGGGGTTTTGCAAATGCTCATTCTCAAGCCAGGATATCAATGACTCACCATGATACGTTTCTAGGGGGCGACGACCCGGTGTTTGTCCCTCACGTCGAATGGCTGGATAGCGATAACCATCTTGTGGGTGTCTTTCCTGATTTCTCGCAGTTCTTTTCCACTGTGTTAGTGGATCGGCAGGTACTGTTGGTGCTTGTCCGTACATACCCGCCATTTGCTCGTCCAATTGGTATTCATCATGTTTTTTACGCAACTCTTCGGCACCAATAAACGGATAGGGGCGATTTTCAGACATATTATTCAACGGTTACGCTTTTGGCTAAATTACGAGGACGATCCACGTCGCGACCAAGCGCCACGGCGCAGTGATACGCGAGGAGTTGCAAGGCCGTGGTTGTGACGAGCGGTTGCAAGAGCTCCATGGTTTCGGGGACAAACATAACATGTTCGGCTAGTTCGCGCGCTGATTCGTCGCCATGCGTTGCGACCATAAAAACCGGGGCTTTGCGCGCACGAACCTCCTCCACGTTACTGCGCATTTTGTCATACAACTGGTCGCGAGTAATAATCGCCACGACAGGAAATTCAGGCGCTAACAGCGCAATTGGGCCATGTTTCATTTCGCCACCTGGATAGGCCTCGGCGTGAATGTACGAAATTTCTTTGAGTTTTAAGGCGCCTTCGAGCGCGATTGGAAAATTAATGCCGCGGCCAAGAAAAAAACAATTTTTGTATTTCACTAATTCTTCGGCCATAGCTTTAATCGCGTCACTGTGCGCCAAAATGTCGCTCATTTTTTGCGGCACCTGCTCGAGTGCTTGCAACAAACGCTGACCCGTGGCTACTGACACGCGGCGCGAACGCCCAAATTGCAGGGCGTACAAAATCATAACCACGGACATGTTGGTGTACGCTTTGGTCGAGGCAACCGCGAGCTCGGGACCAGCGTGAATGTAGGTGCCGCCGTCGGTTTCGCGCGCAATCGTGGAGCCAATTGCATTAACAATCCCACGCACAAACGCTCCGCGGCGCTTGGCTTCACGCACCGCGGCCAGTGTATCCGCAGTTTCGCCTGATTGCGAGACCGCAAACACGAGTGTGTTTTCGTCAATCACGGGGTCGCGATAGCGGAACTCGCTACTTACCTCAACCTCGGCTGGAATACCCGCCAAACGCTCAAACGCATATTTACCAACCAAACCCGCATACGACGCGGTGCCGCAAGCCAAAAAAATCACCCGGTTCACGCGGCGCATTTGTTCCTCGGTCATGTTGAGCCCACCCAAACGCGCGGTACCATCTTCCAAATTATAACGACCGCGCATTGCGTCTTGGAGTACATTGGGCTGGTCAAAAATTTCCTTGAGCATAAAGTGTGGGAAACCCTGTTTTTCGGCCTGCGCCTCGTCCCACGAAATTTCCTCCACATGTTTAGCGACTTTTTCATCGCGAATCGTGTAAATATTTAAACCACTACGACGCACGTCCGCCACCTCGCCATCATTCAAAAAAATCACCTTATTTGTATACGCCAAAATTGGCGTCGCGTCACTCGCCAAAAAATATTCATTGTCCTTAATCCCAATTACGAGCGGGCTCCCCAAACGCGCCGCCACCAACTGGTCGGGGTGATCCGCGTGCATCGCGACCACACCATACGTGCCGCGCACATGGGCCAGTGCAGTCTCCACCGCCATGCGCAAATCGCCCTGATAATGCTTGCCAATCAGATGCGCGAGCACCTCGGTATCAGTTTGCGACGTAAACTCAAGCGCTGGATTTTCTTTTTCCAAAACCTGACGCAATTCGCGGTAATTCTCGATAATGCCATTATGCACGATCATTAATTTGCCACTCAAAGCTGCGTGTGGATGTGCATTTTCCTCCGTCACCCCACCATGCGTGGCCCAACGCGTATGCGCAATCCCAATCGTACCAGTCACATTCGCCTCTTTTACTGCGGCCGATAAATTATCAATTTTCCCCACCGCCCGCACCCGTTGCAACTTCCCGTTTGCAGCCACAGCCACCCCAGCACTGTCATAGCCGCGATATTCCAAACGACGCAATCCTCGCACTAAAATTGGCAGCGCCTGCTCATTTCCCACATAGGCAATAATGCCGCACATAAAAAAATAATTAACTGCGCAAAATTGCAGTATCAAATTTTTCTAATGAATCTAAAACAAGATCAGCAATCGAATAATCACCTGAATTCCACAAGGGATTCGGGACTGCCACCGTAAATGCATCGGCTCGTTTAGCCGCGGTAACTCCATGAATTGAATCTTCAAAGACAATTGTTTCAGCCGGGGTCACCTGTAATTCTTTCATGGCTTCGAGATACACAGCCGGATCAGGTTTACCTGGTAAATTCAAAGTGCGTGTGGATAAAACCACCTTAAAAAAATCCGAGAGTTGAAAACGCCTGAGCATTATATTCACCCAATCTAATGATGATGAAGAAGCAATTCCTAATTGAATATTTTCTTGCGCACAAGTCTTAACAAGATCCAAAACACCAGGCAAAAGTTGCGCTTGTTCGCCATATACTTTAACTGCTGCTGCATCATAGCGTCGCAATAATTCATTCCATGACAGATCTGGATCTATTTTACGTGCAATATCAAAAGAATCTTTTAAATTTAGTCCCACCAACTGGTCCAAAAAAACACTATCAAATTCCGCACCAAACGACTGCCAAATTTCTTCAGCAACTGGTGTCCAATATATCTCACTGTCCACCATCAGTCCGTCCATGTCAAAAATCGCGGCTTTCATACAAAAAATAATTACACCAAACCCTCCGCCCGCGCCAAATCCTCCGGTGAATTAATCCCCAAGGCTTCGCGCGGTTCGATGGTAATTGATGAAATTTTTTGGCCCTGACGAATGGCTTCACCAATCAAATCAGTAATATAATACTCTTGTTGCGCGTTGTTATTTTTAAGCGTACCCAAATTTGCCAACAACCATTCATTTTTAAAGCAATAAATACCTGGGTTTAATTCGGTGACTGTTAATTCGGCCTCGGTAGCATCTTTTTTTTCCGTGATTTTAACAATATGACCATCGGCACCACGAATAATTCGACCGAATGAATAAAACGCTTCGCGCCATTCGGAAAAATCTGTAACAGTCACGGTCATCAAGGTAACTGTATTGCCTCGCTCCTCGTGACGCGTTACTAAACGCTCAATTGATTCCGGTGAAATAAATGGCATATCCCCGTACAAAACCACCGTACTACCAGATTGAGCAGACAATAATGGCGCAGCCATCGAAACTGCGTGCCCTGTACCCAATCGATCCACTTGAATCGCGTAATCAGCACGGCCACCAAGAAAATTTTGCACAGCCGGATCAGTATCACACACAACCACAATTGGTTTATTCAAACCTGCTTTTTCAACGGTACTAACAACATAATCAACCATCGGGCGACCATGAACCTCGTGCATCACTTTGAGCATAGTGCTATTCATACGCTTGCCCATGCCAGCCGCGAGAATTACTGGAGTGATCAATTTATATTTCATATAGTTTTTAAATACTCAATAATTTCGGTGAGATTATCAAAATAAGGTACCGAGCCAGCCATCTCCGGCTGATGGCGTCGGGGGTGCTTCTTTCCCAACACCAGGACTGTTTGGCCGAGTTCACTTACTTGATTATTTTGCTCCACTTCGTCATTAACAAACAAAATTCGCCCGCCCTTTTGATTTAATTCACGTACAATTTCGGCCTTGCCTTGACTAGATGGAACAATGATTACCTCGTCAACAAACGGCAATAATTCGGACACATTAATTTTAGCCATTTGAAATGCTTGATTACCGGCCGTTAAAATATACACCGTTTCGGCTACCTCGCGAATTTTTTTTAAAAAATCCACTGCATCTTCGGCGCGATAATTGCACTGCAATTCTGCCTGTAACCGATCCTCGGTCGCATCTGGGATAGTATATCCGCGTTCGCGTAATAGTGAAATATGGCGTCCAAACGTGTAATTATAAGTCTGACCATCAGTTCCAGTTGATGCTTGGTTGATCGTGTCGCGATAGTCTGCCTCGCTAACCCCACAGTCGGCAAAAATTTTTTGCAAACCAGCAACTAACCGCTGGGTTTCGTACAAGGTGTAATCAAAATCAATCAAGGCGTACGCAAATTGTTTCATAGTGTCTGCCATAGGGCATCAAATAACGCGGTTTGAGTAGCGGCAATGCCATCGTTCGCAATCACCACACCCACCGCTTGGTCCGCGGTGTTGAACGAAATGTAGGCGGCTTTGCCGGGATACAAAATAATATACGTTGGTTTGGTTTGGGGCACAGCGAGCCACTTACGCTCGTCGAGCCCGCGGAGTGAGCCGCCCGCGCCCAGCGAAATTACGCGGACACCAATCCCCTTGCCCACGCGCACGTCGCTAAATGTAGAAAAGTTAGCGTACAAACGATCGCGGATACCCTCGGTGGAATAGACACGGTATAGAGTTTCGCCCGCAGCAGTACAGCTTGTTAAAACATCGTTCAAAATCTCGGGGAGTTCAGCCTCGCTAAAATAGCGGGCCACTGGTTGTTCTCCCCCGCGATTGTACAGAGCCTCGAGCTCGGGCAAGGCGCGTTTAAGGTCGGCTTGTGCCTCGTGAACCGCATCAGCCTCTTCTTTGGCCAGGGCCAACAAACGGACTGGTGGAGCGGCTACGAAGTGTTGTTTGGACTCCTTTTCGTAAAAGCTCACCAGTCCGCGCTCTTCGAGCCACTTCAGGGCCTCGTAAGTAGAGCCGCGGTTTAGGCCACATTGCTCGGCTAGGCCACGGACCGAGCTTGGGCCACGTTGCAGCAGGCCAGTATAGACCTGGGCGGTTTTGTCAGAAAATCCAAATTTCTTGAGTAGTTCAATCTTCATATTTTTGGCTTAATATAAAGAATAACACAAACAAAAAAACTGTCAACTTTTGGTTGACAGTTTAA
>CAYMID010000018.1:0-2113 GCA_964390625.1 uncultured Gammaproteobacteria bacterium
ATGTAATGCCTGGGCAATTAACTCTTGAAAGCGCACAATCACTTGCTCGCGGTTTTGGGCTTGTGAACGCTCGTCTTCGGCCACAACTAAAATTTCGTCACCATTTGTCAGGCGATTTTTTAACTTTTCACGCACGCGTGTTTTTTGTTCATCAGACAAGCTTTGCGATGCGCCAACACCCCAACGCAATTGCGCCTTGCTCGAGACCTTATTCACATTCTGTCCGCCTGGCCCGCCCGAACGTGCAAATTCAATGGTGTATTCCGAAGCTGGGATCATACGAATAATTAACGGCTCGCTCGCAACGCGTTAAAAATTGCCACTACATCAATGAGTTCCTGAATCAGGGCGCCAGTGACCGGCGTGATGTAACCGAGCGCCGCAAAAATCATGGCCACCACGCTGGCACCAATCCCGATTAAAATACTTTGCACAGCAATGCGCACAGCGCGTTGCGAAATATTCATGACTCGCACTACCTGCGACAAATCACCGCCCAAAAACACAATGTCGGCCGCTTCGCTAGCCGCAGTTTGCTCTTCGTTACTAAACACCAACCCCACGTCGGCCAAGGCCAGGGCAGGTGCATCGTTAATTCCATCTCCCACCATGGCAGTAACCGCCCCCCGCGTTTTTAATTCAGCCACACCGTTCTTTTTGTCCTCGGGAGTGCAGCGTGCCCGCACGGCAATTTCTTTGCCCACCAGACCTAACTGCGCCACCATTCGCGCGGCTGGCTCGGCCCGATCACCGGTAAACAAGTGTAAGGACAAACGATTTTGTTTTAACTGTTCCAGCACACGATGCGAATCGGTTTTTAAAATATCCGCAAAAAAGATGCGTCCAAACAATGTGTCGCCCTGCCACACTTCGACCGACTGGCTAAAACTCTCGGTTTGGGCGCGCTTAATCGTGTATTCGCGACCACCAACCTGCCCACTAATCCCCTGCCCAATCGCTTCGCGCACCGCTGCGACTGACACACGCTCAATCGCCGCTGCTTGCGCTGCCTGCACAATCGCCTTGGCAATCGGGTGTAATGAATTACGCTCCAAGGCCTCGGCCACTTGTAACACTTCGTTCGGCGAATGCGCTGCCACAGTCTCGACTCGATTTACCTGTGGTGTACCGAGCGTAATCGTACCGGTTTTATCAAAAATAATATCAGTCACACGCGACAACACTTCCAAACTCGCGATGCGCTTAACCAAAATACGCTGCTTGGCCGAAGCGCTGAGTCCACCAAACAAGGCAATTGGTGTGGCCAAAATTAACGGACACGGTGTAGCTACCACCAACACCGACAGCACGCGCTCCCAACTCCCGGTCGTGATAAAGGCAGCTACTGCAATCGTGGTGGTAAGGGCGGTAAACCACAAACTATATTTATCAGCCAAACGCACCATTGGGGCTTTTTCCACTTGCGCTTCTTCGACGAGAGCCACGATTTTGCGATACGTAGAATCTTCGTCGCGTTTGGTGACGCGCACAACCATAACATCCCCGGTGTTCACCGTACCACTGCGCACCAAATCGCCAGTTACTTTGTCACTCAAATACGGTTCACCGGTTAATGATGATTCATCCAACACACCACTCTCAGACACGAGTTCGCCATCAAGTGGCACTACCTCGCCTTTGCGCACCAAAATTTCGGCACCAACTGTCACCGCACTGCGGGCCGCGCGCTCCCCGGCCTGGCCATTACGCCACAGCACCACTTCGTTTGGAATACGGTCTGTGAGGGCCGTCAACGAGGCGCGGGCTTTCTCAAACCCATATTGTTCCAAACCCTGCCCAGTTGCCAACATTAATGCAATCACTAGCGCAGCCACATATTCGCCCGTAACCACACCCAAAATTACTGCCGCAATTGCAATGTAATCGAGCGCAAATTTACCCTCGCGAATCGAGGTCGCGGTTTCCTTGAACAAATCAAAACTCCCGAGCGCAACTCCAGCCAGAGCAATCACCAAAGCCACGGTTGGCGCAATTGGCAGCGCGGCAAAATACGCCCCAATTAGCCCCAATACTGTAATTGGTGCCCAAAACGAAGCCCAAAAATGTTTATTCATATGGCCGTAGTATAGGCCAAGTATGGGGTGATTTCAAG
>CAYMID010000018.1:2213-16591 GCA_964390625.1 uncultured Gammaproteobacteria bacterium
CCACCAGCAATTCGCGCGGAAAAAAGAAACCAAATGAACGCGGCATATACTCGCCCCGCTCAAATAACTGTCGCCGACGCGGATTGCGCAAGGCAAATTCAAATTGCGAAGCCAGTGGTCCATCGGCCGTAATATTACCCGCAAAAAACCGTTCGCCTACTAACGTGTCGTCACGCAAAAAGTCAAAAGCGGCCAATGCTCGACCGTCAGCAGCGACGTTATGCAGGGCTGGGTCAAACACCCACGAATCCTGACAAAACAAACCAGCCACGCGTGGATTATTTTGAACCAAATGTGCAATTGTCTGCAAAGCCGCGCGATATTGTGATTCTTCCCAATGCAAACTTGGCACCGACAATCCGGCCATTTGCCACTGTTCACGCTCTTGGTTAGAAATTACGTGTAAATGGACTACTTCGTCACCATCCTGCACTCCGTATTTACGGAGTAATGTCTGTCCGTCTGGAGCAATTTTAGTCATTACAATTGTGAAACGCTCAATCGAAATGGCAGAATTAATATACAGCCAACGACGAATCGCATATTTAATCGCTGTGTGGTTCTGAACCCAATCAATCTGCGTATTTAAGATCCTTTTTACCATCCCAACAAATTGGTCTGTATTTTTTTGCACTTCATCAGAAATATCATACCCATTCCAGTCAAGGGGATTCGCTAGCAAACACCGCAAAACCTCACGCAACGCCGCTTCACCATCGGGTCCGTAATGCTCAAAATATTCTTCCAATTTAAGGCGCATTTTGTCACGATAACGCGCAGTTAGGCACTCGTAAGCAAAATCGTTTTTAGACATACCCTTCCTTCCCCACCCTAAAAAACAACAACACCGCCAACCCCAACGCAATGGCCACAGCAAACACATACTCCAAATTATGCGCAGCCAGCGCCCCACTTACAAACAAAATTGGTATATCCAAAATACTTTTAAACACATTTAAATTCGACAAGGTCGTGGCTCGACTGCGCGAATGCACCCGCCGGTTAATTAAATGCGAAAAAATCGGATCACGTACACCCGGAATGGTAATGGCCACAATTACGCCAGCCGCGGCCACCCAAACCCACGGCACTAGTACGGTCGTTGCGAGACCAGCAATCATAATCAGCACCGTTCCAATTAACACGCGCTCGCCACCAAACCACTGCTCGAATCGACCGGCATTGCGCTTCATGGTATATGAATAGGCGTGCATAGCCATATAAAATACGCCTAAATCAGTCACATCAAAACCGCGCGCACTCAAAAACGGTTGATACGCGCGCCAGCTCAAAAATGTGGCGATTGTAATGCAAAGACGATTGAACGCCAACCGCAACAGAAACGGTTGTTCGCGAATGGTCAACAAACTTTCACGAAAAATTCCGATCTCACGTTTAGCTAGATTTTTTACATGACGCGGCTCGCGCAATTGTGACCACAGCCAAATGCCAATGATAGTAGCCACGCTGTTGATTGCGAGCAACATAATAAACTGCGCCTCAGACAGGTCGTGCGCAATAAACGCCCCCAATGCTGGGGCAAAAATATTAAACAAACTCGTGGCCGAAAGTAAACGTCCATTATGATGAGTGGCGTCTTTTTCTTGACCAAGTTCTTTAAGACTATCATACAACATCGCCTCCTCGGTTCCCGAAAAACAAGCAAACGAAGCTGACATCAACACGAACACTCCAATAAACAAGGCAAATCCACTCGCAAACATCATTACCAACCACGACAGCAGCAAACAAAACGCGCCCAACAGCAACGTGCGCTTGCGACCAAACCGGTCCGCCAAATAACCGGTTGGCACTTCCAGGGACAACGAAGTCAGCGACCACACAATGCTTAGGTAGAAAATTTGGTCCAAACGCAACCCACGGTGCAAATAAAACAACGTCACCACCGCGTTTATCGCGTTGATTTCCAGCATCGCCTTGCCCCAAAACAACAAACTCGGGTTGCGAGCTAATTGTTGACGGTGTGAGCCACGCTTACTTTGAGCCATAAAAAAGTATTTCGCTCTACACTATAACAGAAAAGCAAGCATTGCGCTGGCAGCCAGGGCCATTCCCGCGCCCAAATACTGATGCCAGTTAACCTTTTCTTTGTTGATCCAAACAGCTAAAAAAATTGCTACAGCAGGATAACTTTCTGTTATTGCAGTCACGATCCCAACGTTTTGCCTTACAACAGCAAAGGAATAACACACCCAGGCGGCCGTATCAACAAGTCCCATACCAAAAACTAACCATTTATATTTTTTAGCATGTTGCACCAACGGACTCCACCCCTCCCTTTTGATTATTAAAACGATACAAAATATAGTAAAAACAAACCAAGGACCCCAGACAGCCATAATTGGGGATATATTTCGCGAAGAAGCCGAGGTTAAAAAATTCGCTAACCCCATACTCAACGCAGCGCAAACTGCCATGGTCACCCCTTTTTCCCATTTTATTCTCCAATGAGACAATGACTCGGTTGCGACCAAAAGAGTACCAAAAAAAATCAAAGAAACAATCAATAGCTGTCCACCCGAAAGTCCTTCCTTCAAAAATAAATACCCAAGTAATATCGTTATAGGAAGTTCCAATTCCATGATTATATCAGCGGTTGATAATTTGGCTATTTTAAGCGCCTCAAAATCAACAATTGCCGAAGCAAACGTAACAATTCCTAAAATTAGCAGCAACAGCAAATTTGAAAAGGAAAATAGCAAATGAGCGTCTTTTATCATGAGTGGTATAAGTCCAATACTCCCCACGATCCCAATCAGTGCCAGAGATTCTAGGTCACCTATTTTACGGGTTGATTTTTGAATCAAAAAATCAGCAACTGCCCAAAAAAGCATGGCCAAAAAAGCTGCTGCTAAGGTCCAAAATTTAACACTTAAATCCATACAGTATAGGTAGTATACTACCAAAAAAATAAAGTGGCGTACAGCCTGTTTTTTGCAAAAATCGAAATCTATTTAAGTACGTACTTAAATCAAATTCGATGTCTTCAAGAATTCAAAAAAGCTCCCACTGTCCGTAAACACATAGCCATTTATTCCTAAATTGTGTGCAGCCTGAACATTTTCAGCGCCATCATCAATAAAAATTGCCTCAGCAGGTTTTGCACCTAACCTGTCTAACGTATACAAAAAAATATCCGGACTTGGTTTGACCATTTGCACCTTTGAGGAAATGATAATTTCGTCAAATAAATCCTTAAAATCCGGGTACATCTGAAAAATTTTTCTATCAAAGATTGTGTGATTTGCGTTAGAGAGAAGGGCAATCTTAAAATTATTTTGTTTGAGATTTTGTATAATCCGAATCATGTCGTTGTCTATATCAATATAGCTATCAATCTCATTACGGAGCTGGTCTTTGGATAAGCCCACGTCCTCATACTGTAAAAAATAATCAAGCAAATCATCTTCTGAAAGCCGTCCCATATCAAACTCGACCAAAGTTGGGCCTAATTTTTCGTCCACAAAACCTCGATCCAATCTCTTTTCCTTATACCAGCCCAATATTAGTGGTTTAAAGATAACACCAAAACAATCGAAAATAATTGTATTTATATTCTGTGACGACATATTTTTTTCAAAAGGCTACTATACCACGTCTTTGTGACTCTAGAAAGTTTTACTAAAAAAAATAACAGAGATTTTAACCCTGTTATTTTACGCTGGCAGGCGCGGCCAGAATCGAACTGACGCTAACGGTTTTGGAGACCGTAGTACTACCATTATACGACGCGCCCATTGAATGTGGGCACACTATAACGGATTTGAAGCAAAAAGGCAAGGCCCTAGGCCGCAGTATCAACCGACGCAGAATCAGCCTCTGGCTTGGGTGTCACTGGTGCGACTGATGTGCGCAAAACTAGATAAACCACTGTGCCTAAAACTAAAGTATACAAGCCTGGAATCATCAAGCCGGTCCAGTGGCCAATTTGTTGCAACAACGTTGGCAAGGTGATCGCGTACAGGGCCACAGTCCAAACCTGACGGCGACTCCACGTGGCGGCAAAATTTTGATTTTTACGGAAAACCAACCACATCACCACTGCCACCACACCCGCATACAATGATTTAACTACTACACCCAGCAACCAGCTGACGCCAAAGAAAATCAAACCCAAAACTTGCGCCCCACGCTGCGTGCCCCAATTCGCGGCTTGCGCCAAATCCGCTTTGGTCCACTTACCCTCGCCATACTCGGCCAGCGGCATAGTCTGAGTGGAACCACTGTCATTATCAAACACACTTAGAGTGGTACTAGTTAACAAAATCACAGCCTCGTCCGAATTGCGGTAACCATCAATCGTCGCCGTGCTCGTTGCGCGCACGTCAAACACCGCGCGAATCCCCTCTTCTTTGATTTCCCACTGCTGGGGACCAACCACTGTTAGTACACCGCCTTTTAATTCGGCTTGGAAATCCGGCACATTTTGTTCCACCTTAGTTTTGATTTGCGCAAAAACTGGTGGCAAATTACGGGCCAAAACCCCAGCAGAAATAGCCGACACCACCCCCATAAACACCAACACATAAACCCACGCCCGACCAAAACGATTGCGCTGCGCAGCCAACCAATCTGTATCAAACAAACTACGGTAAAAAGTTTTGAGCATAAAACAAAAGGCCCAAAGGGCCTTAGTTATTTAGTTTCTTTGTGTTCCTTGTGTGAGCCACAATTGCTGCAGAACTTGCTGAGCATAAGGCGGTTCTTGAGGATCTTTTTGTTCTTGCGCGAAAAGTAGTTAACCGTTCCGCATTCAGAACATTCAAACTTGATCATGTTGTCTTGCGACATAGTGGAAAAATTGAAAGCGCCCCAAAGGGCTAGACACTGCGGACGCGGCATCTACCATTGCCACTAACAGTAGGACCATAATAGCAGTTATCTTAGCCATTGTCAAGGGGGGTTTGAACATATGAATACCCCTACTGGAAAACCCAAAAACAGCCAAAAACCGCTTATTCTTGACAAAATCCCCAAAAAACCGTATCCTAGGGCCACTATGGCTGGAAATGTTATTATCCGGTTCGAAAATGTCTCGTTTGAATACGTCGAGGACCGTCCAATTTTGGACGAAGCCAATTTTTCGGTACGCGAAAACGCCAAAGTGACCATTATGGGTCAAAATGGTGCAGGCAAAAGTACGATTTTCAAAATGCTGCTTGGACAACTCAAGCCTCAACGCGGTCAGGTCCACATCCGCGGCAATGCTTCGATTGCCATTGCCCACCAAGTGATGCCCAAAGAAAATTTTGGTCTCACAGTGCTGGATTACTTTGCCACAGCGTTTACCGAAAAAAAATACAACCTCGACAAACTCGCCAAAGGCATCATGGATACGGTTGGACTCAATGTTCCGCTTGATAAAAAAATCGGCGATTTGTCTGGTGGTCAGTTAGCCCGCATTTTGCTGGCCCACGCCCTGATCCAAGAACCTGACATTTTATTGCTCGATGAACCAACTAACAATTTGGATGCCGAAGGAATTGCCCAGCTGACCGCCTTCCTAATCATGTACGAAAAAACCGTATTGGTAATTTCGCACGACGCGGCTTTCCTTAACTCGTTTACCGACGGCGTGTTAAATTTGGATTTTCACACCAAAAAAGTAGAACAATACGATGGCAACTACGACGATGTACTCGAGCAGATTGCTGCTCAGATTGAACGCGAAGAACGCAAAAACGCCCAACTCCTCCGCAACATTCAGGACCGCAAAGACAAAGTTAACTTTTTTGCACACAAAGGTGGCAAGATGCGCAAACTCGCAGCCAAACTAAAAGAAGAGGTCGCTGAAGACGAAGAAAACATGGTGGAAGTAAAACGCGATGATAAAACTATCCGTGATTTTGAAATCCCCGCGCAATACGTTAAAGAAATCATCGCTGAGTTCACCAGTGTTACGGCCATGGTAAATCATGTTCCGACCGAAAAACCATTTGATTTTAAATTATGGCGCCACGACCGTTTGCAAATTGTGGGCCCAAATGGCATTGGTAAATCCACCTTACTGAAGGCCTTGGCCGAAAACCGCGCCCCAGGCATGAAGTTAAACCCCGAAGTCAAAGTAGGCTACTACCGCCAAGATTTTTCTGGTCTTGATTTTGGTCAAACCGTGTACGAATCACTCGCCAGTATGATGGGCGAATTGCCTGACAACGAAACGATTTACGCCACCGGCGCTCAATTCTTGCTTACCCAACAACTAATGCGCAACCAGGTTGGCTCACTATCCGAAGGCCAAAAAGGGTTACTCTGTTATGCACGCTTTGTACTGCAACAACCAGGCCTCCTTATCCTCGACGAACCCACTAACCACATCAACTTCCGCCACCTCCCGGTCATCGCCCGCGCGTTGGACGAATTCAAAGGCGCGATCATTATCGTGTCGCACATGCCTGAATTCATGGAGCAAATCAACGTGACTGCCACTCTGGATTTGGAACGCTAGTCCACCCGCACAGCCGTGTAACCCACGGCTTTTATTATTGCGACAATTTCCGCTTCCGAAATAAGCGCAGGCTCAAATTCAACCGTTGTTTGGGCTTTGGCAAAATTAGTGGTCGCTGTTTTTACCTTACCAGAATCTTCCAACTCACCGTCAATATTCATCGCGCAACTAACGCAGTGCATTCCACTAATTGCAAAAATAAGTTTTTCCATATACTACCTAACATTAATTGTACCCCGGTACATTCCCATACTGCAGCTAAATAACAATGTAGTCGGTTTTTTAGGGGCCATAAACTGTACGGTGACTGATTCCCCAGGCGCAACCGTGCGTTGAATTCCTAATTTAGGAATGGTAAATGCCTGAGCACAGGTATACGCATTTTTATTTTTTAAGTGCAAGGTAATCAATTTACCGGCTGGTATACTAATTACTTTGGGGACATACCCAGAATTTTCAATGGTAATTGTAATATCTTGATTGGCTTGAACTTGTCCCTCGGTGCGATTAACGCCAATTGTAACACCACTAATTACCAAAGCGTTACGAATATTGAATAAGGCCAGTACAATAATAGCGATCGCAGCAACTGTGTAAAATCGACGCTGATACACATCGCCTAACTTGGTCGTTAAATACCCTAAGCCAAAAAATAACGGCGTAGTACCAAGAATAAACGCAAACAAAATGGCGGCGCCCTTAAACGGATTACCAGCCGCAATCGCTAACGCCATCATCGCCTGGGTCGTACCACAGGGTATAAATACGGTAAATGCGCCCAAAATGGCAGGCGCAAACACGTCCTTACTTTTTGATTGATTACGTACCAACCGAGTCAAAATTTTGGGCGGTTGAATTACAAAATAACGAAAGAATGGGTGTGCATTCACTAGATTTAACGCTGTGCCAATCATGAATATAGCCACAACAAACTGCACCAAAGCCTGGGCTTTGATCGAGAGTTGAAATAAGGACCCAAACCATCCTAACAAAAAACCTAAGATAGTGTAAGCCAGTAATTTGGCACCCAGAAAGGACAAAATTGGTTTGGTACGGCCACGCTTTTCGGTTTCATCTAAACGTTCTTTTTCACGTTCAGAAATAACTGTTGCCAACAAACCACCCTGTACAGCCAAACATGTCAAACCGCCGGTTATCAATCCGGTTAAGAAAATAACAAGTAAACTCGTGTTTTGCATACGATGATTATAGCTTAACGTTTTTAAGGCGCAGCGAATTAAGGACTACCGAAACCGAACTAAAAGCCATAGCCGCACCAGCAAACACCGGGCTCAACAACCAGCCAAATAGGGGGAAAAAGATTCCGCTAGCTACTGGTATACCAACCACATTATATACGAATGCCCAAAATAAATTTTGTTTAATACCCCGCATCGTTACCCGCGACAAATGTATCGCCTGACTAACCTTGCTCACATCGCCGCCAAGCAACACAATTCCCGCCGAATCAATGGCTACATCAGTACCCGTGGCCATAGCAATACCAACGTCAGCCTGGGCCAAAGCTGGTGCATCATTTATCCCATCACCAACCATGGCGACAATTTCACCATTAGCTTGAAAATGTTTTACTTGTTCCATTTTATCATGTGGTAGAACTTCGGCAACCACATGCTCAATACCAACCTGATTAGCAATATAATGCGCAGTATGTTGATTATCACCAGTCACCATAACCACCTTAAGACCCATTGATCGCAGGGCTGTGATTTCTTCGGTAACGTGTGGCTTAATCGCATCGGCTACGGTTACTACACCGACCACTTGTTTTTTGGTTGCCACAATCACTGGTGTTTTGCCTTCAGCCGCGGCACGGTCAATTTCGGCGCGGTCAAACAAGATTCCCAGATCTTCGATTAAACGAACATTTCCGGCAAAATACTGTACACTATCAATAACACCCGTAACTCCTTTACCTTTATTATTTTCAAAATCAACCACAGTTTTAATGGTAATGTTTTCTTCTTTTGCATAGTTGACTACTGCCTGAGCAATTGGGTGTTCTGATTTATTTTCTAATGCCGCCAAAATACCAATTACCTCGGCCTCGATAAAGCCAGCTGTCGCCTGTATTGAGGTCAGTTCAGGTTTACCTTTGGTAATTGTGCCTGTTTTATCGAGAATAATCGTCTGTACAGTCCGCAACTTTTGCAAAGTAGCCGCGTCTTTAATCAAAATCCCTAGGCTAGCCCCCTTCCCTACCCCAACAATTATTGCGGTTGGAGTCGCCAAACCCAACGCGCATGGACAGGCAATTACCAGCACACCCACAAACGAAACCAAGCCATACGAAATCGCCTGAGTAGTCCCCAAAAACTGGGCCCCAATTGTAAGCCATGCCGCCAACGCAAGCGTTGCAATCACAAGTACAATTGGCACAAACACTGCCGATATTTTGTCGGCCAAAGCTTGAATCGGAGCTTTGCTCCCTTGGGCCTCGCCCACCATTTTTATAATATTAGCCAACATTGTTTCAGAGCCAATTTTAGTAGCAGTAAAAGTGAAGGAACCACTGGTGTTTAGGGTACCAGCCACCACTGCCGCTCCAGTTTCTTTTAGGACTGGAACTGGCTCGCCCGAAATCATTGATTCATCGACATACGACGACCCTGTCGCCACCACACCATCAACCGGAATTTTTGAACCTGGCTTCACCACAATTACATCGCCCTTAACCACTTCTTCGATCGGCAACTCAATCTCGTGACCTGCGCGCCAAATCAAGGCGGTTTTAGCCTGCAAATTCAAGAGTTTTTTAATTGCATCACCAGTTCTTAGTTTTGACTTAGCCTCTAAGTATTTTCCAAAAGTAATAAAAGCGATCACCACGATAGTTACATCGTAATATGTATACTCGACATTCAAAAAAGGCCGCAACACATTTTCGAATGCACCAAGCACAAAGCTGTACAAAAAGGCGGCCAAGGTACCAATCCCAATCAGCGTATCCATGTTAGCTTTGCCATACCGAAAAAAACGGTAAACCCCTAAAATATAGGGCATACCGGCGACGCACATCGTATATGTCGCAATGATAGGCAGCAGATGATGGAAGAAAACCTTAAGCACCGAGGGCATTACGGCCACCACCCCAAACTCAGCCAGTGTGTCCCAACCCATAATCAAAGCACTCAGAACAGCCAACGGGAAAATACTAAGAGTTTTAAATCGCAAATCCAAAACTGCCGCGGTCTTTTCGTCGGTTTCTCGTTTGGTATTTTTTTCAATTTCCAAAGAATATCCTAACGGACGAATAGTTTCGGATAAAGTAGCTGCTTCCACCACACCACTATCAAAGCTTATCGACGCCGTTTCTGTGCCGTAATTTACACTTACCATTTCAACTCCAGGTACCTTTTTTAGAGTGCGCGTGATTATGGCAGCACAACTAGCACAGTGCATTCCCCTAACGGGAAAACTTTGCGTTGTAGACATATTCCAAGTATTAGTGATTAACGTTTACCTTTGTTAGACAAACGATACATTTTCATGACTTCATCGATTGCTTTTTTGTGCTGTCCAGATTTCATTTGTTCGACTACATGCGTGGACAAATGGTTTTCTAATAATGTTTCTTCAAAGCTCGTTAGCGCCTGTTTAATCGCCATTATCTGGATAATAATATCCACGCAATATTCGTGGTTCTCAGTCATTTTTTGCACACCCCGGATTTGACCCTCGATAATTTTTAAGCGCCGGGCTAATTTTTTGTGAACATCATGATTCATACAAAATAGGTTATAAACAAAATATACCCCCGGGGGGTATATTTGTCAAAGCAGTGGCTGTGGATAAAGACGTGCCTTACTCTGGAAACTTTTGCGGTCTGACCAAATAAACTACCCAATAAGTTGCAACCCCACCCAAAAGCACCGCCGCCGCCAGTCCATAGATTGGCACATACAACTCGATGACCTCCCACACGCTAATCCAGCGCAAGGACACCGAGGCCTCGACAGTCTCAACATTTGCCAACAATTCTGAATCTTCTTTGTACCAATTATCTACCCGATCCTGGCTCGCTGACACGTTAACGTCGTTCAACCGAAGGGCGGTTTCGTACCGAGAATTTTCTTGCGCCAACACTTGCTTGGCTTGATTTTGTTGTTGTGTTACCAAGGCGACTTGGTTAGACAGAATTTGCTGCTGTGCAGTGCTTGTGGTGGTAGCATACTGGTTACGCAAACCCCTGATTTGTCGGTTGAAACTATTGATTTGATTTTGCAAATTATTCACGAGCGACTGATGGTTTTTAACCAAGATGTCGCGCTGCTGCTGCACGGTAAACAAAGTTTCTTCGGCCCGATTGGCCTGTTTTTCAATCACTTGTTTTTGTGACAAAAGATTTTTGGCGGAAATATTTTCTTCAATAAATTTAGGGTGTACCAAACCACGCATTTCTTCGGTGAACGCATCAAATTTATTTTTCGGAACCACAAACGAAATGTGGGCCGACTCTTTATTTACCGAAATATCATCCATACGCCCACCATATCCGCGCGCAATTGTTTGAATACGTGTCGCCAGAGTCGTAACGTTACGTGTCCGAATTGTTGCCTGATAATATGTTTTCAAAAACTCTCGAGTGTCGGAAACATCGTCATAATAGCCTTTCTCCTGATCAAAAACCTGTTCAGCTACAAATTTTCCTAGTGATGGAATAATTGTAAGACGCTGAATTGTGGTGCCCAAGTCTGAAGAACCTAATGCTCCTTGCAATTCAGTATTAAATGGATTCAACCCAAATGTATCCGCACTTTTAGCTAAACTAGTTTCTTTAGTAACGACTGGTTCAACTTTAACCATCTGTTTACTGGGTCGCTCATCCATTTTCATTTTAAAAATAACAACAGGCAAAAACACGAAGTAATACGCACCAACTATAGTGGCAAGCGAATACCCAACCCAACGGAATGGTCTAAATTTAAACTTCTTTTCAACTGGTTTGAGCGAAAACAACGCTGCATTTTTCATTTCCAAATTACGCGAGGGCGTTTGGTGTTGTGCCTTGCCCCACGCAGACAAGCGGTCAGTTGGATTGTGAGATTCGTGAGACATATTACGCAGCAATTAAGATGGCGCGAGTTTTGACCAAGGTGCGATGAACGCGCAAACGGGCGGCCAATGGTGAAATGGAAAGCACGCTGGCAATTTCGTTAAATGACAAATCGGCAATGTAACGCAGGCGCAAAATTTCTTGTTCAGTTTCGGATAAATTAATCATCATTTTTTCTACCATTAATTTGTCGCTTAGTTCACCAGTAACATCCGTTTGGTCCGGAATATCATGCGTTTCGGTTTCAATTGACACCTCACGGCCGCCTTTGCGCCAATGCTGTTTACACTCATTACGCGCAATCGCAAATAGCCACGCACTAAAACGTACGCCGCGAAGTTGAAATTTGTCGAGTGAACCAATCGCCTTGAGCCACGTGTCCTGAGTTACATCCTCGGCCAGACACGCGTCGCGCAGGGTATTAACTAGGTAGCCATACAACTTTGGGGTAATCGCATCCCACAGCGCACCTAAAGCTGCCCGCTCCCCAGCCTTGGCCCGGGTCACCAGGGTAAGTTCTTCGTCAAGCAACATAGATCAATTATTGTGCCATTCTATCAAGGATAATGCGGGAGGGCCAGGAAATGTTTCAACCTTGGCCAACGGTCAAATATTAGGTACATTCTACACACATGATTAATCGGATTTTCGCATGTTGTTTCCGGCCCATACTCCAGCCCAAATTGTGCAGGAATACAAAATCCCTGCCACAATTAATTTTCAATTCCAATCCAAAAACGGTTGGATTATTGCGACCTCACCGGATTTACCTGGCTTTGTGACCGAAGCAAAAAACCTAGCAGAGCTACTTGCCATGATTAATGACGGGATCCTCACATACTTCGGTGTGCCGCGGCACGTTGGCGATATTGTGCACAACCAAATGACCATTGGCGGTAATGGGGGGGGTGAAAAATTAGTGGACGATTTTAAGTCTTACTTATAAAACTATAACTTCGACACAACCTCTAAAACACTATCCAAAACCGCGCGAACAGTCTCCTCATTACTGTCAGCAAATTGGGGTACAGCACTTACGCTAAAAGTAACATCACCCACATGCGACACGACATCCCAGCCATACACTTGTTTGCGCTGTTTGCCAAAATTAATCTCTGGCAAAATGGTTAATTTTTTATAGAATAAATCTGGTGATTTAATAATGACCTGCGCACCCTCATACGCTGATTTTTCCCAGGCAAAATATTTATTTTCTGAATCTTTAACAATTGACGTGCTTAAATAATAGTGGGTATCGTTGACTGGGACGTATCCTAGGTACGTACAGGTATTCTCCCCTGTGCGGAAAGTGTCATAGTATTCGTAAGTTGTAGTAGACACATTGCCTTTGCCAAAAATCAATTCGAACTGAGCAATCTGAACTGGTGAGCCACAATCTTTATCGTCGAGTACGGAACTGACTGATGGAATAGTAGTGGAACATCCCGCGCCCAATAAAAAAAGTCCCAAAATTGCCGAAGCAAACACTATTTTTTTCATAATTACTAAATTAGAATATGGGTTGATTATACCAAGGATAGCACCAAAGAGCCAGGAAATGTTAAAACAAAAAACCGCCAACAGGCGGCTAAAGGATGTGGGAAACCGGCCTACGCTTGCGCATAAGCCGGAGTGGGTGTCCGACGAGGCATACTCGCATATTGAGCCGGGCCGGGGCCGAGAACACGTCTCGCGCCTCCCCAATGTCTTGCTGACCGGTTCGAAACAGTGCAGCAGTAAATCCTAAGCGAAAACCTTGCGAGTAATCCTTAGGAAACGTCTTTCGCCGAGCTACATACTGGGATAGCGGTAGCCCTTCCTTGGACAAGAGACGTTTTCGGTGGACATAACAGTCTTACTGGGAAAGGACCAGCAATCCTTCGAGAGTGCCCCCAGAGGGGGGAATCCCATGAACCTCGACTCCGCACCACCTGAGCTTACGCTGTTATCGGTGGTGTATTCAGGGTCTACCCAGGTCATATTGGGTACTCTCACGGCTTTTCAAGGCCTTGGATTTTTCGAACTTACTCATGACACCCTGTCTGGCCCGAGCCATACAGCGAATCACGAGTCAGTTTTTTATACACCCAAAATTATAACGCTGTCAAGAAGGGCTTGGTGTTATGTTTGGAACGATCAAGCAAATACGCATTTAAATTATTGTTCATACGTTGAACAGTATATTTAATACTTTTGCATAATGAGTCCACAAACAAAAAAACACCACGAATGGCGTATTTTTGTGGTAGGGCGACCCGAGTCACCCCAAACCTCCTTTTATGGTTTGAATGGAAAAACCTTCAGAACTCGCTGACGCGCCCGGAAAATCCTAGTTCCAGCAGTCTTGGGTGAAATTCCAAGCATTGAAGCGATTTCAGTGACCTTGTGCCCCTCCACCAAGAGGTCAAGAACCTGGCGCTGCGGCTGACTAAGCTTAGCCAAGACAGCCTGCACACGTTGTGGAATTTCAACTTCAGGTCCAGTCGGCGCGACCAGCAAAGCATCCAGGCGGTCGACCACGGTTGGATCAGGCTGCTCGCGCCACTGGCGGCGAAGCCAGTTAATCGCCACATTCCGGGCGATTGTGCCGATCCACGCAGAAAAACTCCCCCCTCGATCTTCAAACTGATCAAATGCCTGATAAGCCAGCAAAAACACGTCCTGCACCAAGTCATCCAAATCAGGTGAATAACCGACCACGCGCTGACAACGAGCCCACACTAGTCGGTAATACTGACGGTAAAGCCGCTCAAACTCAGTATCTTTCATTGACACCCCCTGTGTAGGTATACACCTTACCACATTGGTGTGTTTGGTCAAGACAACAAAAAA
>CAYMID010000019.1:0-16259 GCA_964390625.1 uncultured Gammaproteobacteria bacterium
TGCTCGGCCCCACCACGATCGTAGGGCGGATAGATATTGTTGATAATCGCGACTTTCATATAGTTCCCAAAGTATAGCCAAAATGCCCATTTTTGGCCAATTTTGTCAACCCTCCACACCCCATCCCCAGCCTATAAACAGGATATCAACTCCCCCATTTGCCCCCACCCGCTGGATGGGTTATCATAGGCTTTACCTATGGCCGACCTGACCCAAATTGAGAAAATTCCCCCTCACAACCTAGAGGCCGAGCAATCGCTTCTGGGTGCGATTTTACTGGATAAGGACGCCATGCTTAAGATTGCGGATGCGATTGACCCAGCTGATTTTTATAAGATTGGGCATGCCTTGATTTACGAGACCATGCTCGAATTATACAGCCGAGGCGAGCCGGTTGATTTGCTAACCCTTAGCAATCGTTTAGAAGAAAAAGGTCAGCTAGAGCGGGCTGGTGGCCGCGCCTTTTTGGCCACCCTGTCCAACAGCGTGCCAACTACCGCGCACATCAAAAATTACGCTGACATTATTGTCCGCAAGGCGACGTTGCGCAAACTCCTAAATGCGGCGCAAGAAATTTCGCGCCTAGGCTACCAAGAAGATGGCGAGGACATTGAACCAGTGCTTGACCAAGCCCAACAACAAATTTATCAAATCACGCAAAAGCACATTAAACAAGCCTTCACCCCGATTCGCGGCATTTTGTCCGAGGCATTTGACCGCATCGATGAATTACACCGCGAAAAGGGCAAATTACGCGGTGTGCCAACTGGATTCAAAGAATTAGATAACATTCTGGCTGGTTTGCAGAATTCAGACTTGGTCATTCTGGCCGCACGTCCGTCAGTTGGTAAAACTTCGCTCGCGCTTGATATCGCGCGCCACGTGGCGATTCGCGAAAAAGTGCCGGTCGGAATTTTCTCACTCGAAATGAGTAAAGAGCAATTTGTAGATCGCATGCTTTGTGCCGAGGCTGGCGTTGATTTGTGGAAAATGCGTACTGGCAATTTGTCGGACAGCCCAAACAGCGATGACTTCCCACGCATTGGTCATGCCATGGGTGTTTTGTCCGAAGCCCCAATTTACATTGATGACCATCCGGCTACCAATGTAATGCAATTACGCACCAAAGCTCGCCGCCTTAAATCTGAGCATGGCTTGGGCCTCATTATTATCGACTACTTGCAGCTTATGGAAGGTTCGGGCAAAGGCGGTAGTGATAACCGTGTGCAAGAAGTGTCCGAAATGTCGCGTGGTCTCAAAGGTTTGGCTCGTGAATTAAATGTACCGGTACTCGCTCTCTCGCAGCTCTCCCGCGCTGTCGAGCAAACTAAACCAGCTATCCCAAAGCTCTCCCACCTCCGCGAATCTGGGAGTATCGAACAGGATGCGGATGTGGTATTATTTATCTACCGCAAAGCAGCCGACCGCAACTACCGCCTCGAGGATATTCCGCCTGACGAACGCTATTTGGGCGAAATCCACGTGGCCAAACACCGTAACGGTCCGACCGGTGTGGCTCGCGTTTTCTTTGACGAAGCGCGTGCCAGTTACCGTAATTTGGACACACGACACGCCGGTGGTGGCGGGGCGTTTGGCGAATAATTATTCAATAACTAAGCAGTATGTTCAATAAACTCAAGGAATTCAAAGACATGCGCGACCAGGCCAAGGAATTGCAGGCCAAATTGTCCGCCGAAACGGTAACCGTTAAAACCGCTGGCGACAACGTAATTATGACTCTAAATGGTACACTCGAAATGGTTGGTCTCGCCATTGGTTTAGAGCTTTTAACACCAGACAAAAAATCCAAACTCGAAGAAGCCATTAAAGAGGCTCACCGCGACGCTCTCAAACAAATGCAGCGCATTATGGCTATGAAAATGAAGGAAATGGGTGGCCTCCCAAATATCCCAGGCCTTGGCTAATGTGTATCCGCGACCAATTGATAACTTAATTCGCGCATTTTCGCACTTACCCTCGGTCGGACGTCGCACGGCCGAGCGGTTTGTGTTTTATTTGTTAAAATCAGGCAAAAAAGACGTGGCCGAACTCACACTGGCACTCAAGCAATTAATGGAACAGGTGCGTAGCTGTGAAGTGTGCTGGGATTTTTCTGACCGCTCACCCTGCGTGCGCTGCGCTGACCCTAAACGCCCAAACGATACCATTTGTGTAGTGGCCGAACCTCAAGACCTGCAGGCAATTGACCGCACCGGTCAATTTCAGGGCAAATACCACATCCTGCGCGGACTTTTGGATGCGGCGACCGAAACCGAAGTAGGTGTGAAAATCCCCGAACTCATTACGCGCGCCAGTGACCCAAAAATTAAAGAAGTCATCCTCGCCCTCAGTCCAGACCTACCAGGCGAAACCACGATGTTATTTTTAGAACAAGAACTCAAACGAGTTGCCCCGCACCTCACCCTCACTCGCCTGGCCCGTGGCCTCCCTATGGGTAGCGATCTTCAATACGCCGACGAGATCACGCTTAGTAGCGCGTTGCAAAATCGCGTAAAGAGTGTTTAATTGCGCTAAATTTTTTGTAAACAAAAACTCCCGCAGAACGGGAGTTTTATTTTGCAGAAATTACTTAACGGACTTCACGGCTACCTTGGTAAAGGCTTGGCGATGACCGCGAGTGCGGGTGTAGCGAACCTTGCGCTTGTATTTAACAACCAAGATTTTCTTGGAGCGGCCCTGTTGTTCTACATTTGCAGTTACGGTTACACCATCCAAATATGGGTGACCGATTTCAACGTTCAAACCATCGTCATCAGCGAGCAAGAGTACCTTGTCAAAGATAACTTCGGTACCAGCTTCGGCTTTCAATTTTTCGATTTTGAGGCTATCCCCGCTCTTTACGAGGTATTGTTTTCCACCAGTTTCAATAACGGCAAACATACACGCTTTTAAAGCTAATTAATCAAGTGCCCGCAGTATACCCGAGCCAAAGAAAAAAGTCAAGGCTTGGCGACCTCGAGCCTATCCCCAATCCGAAGGCCGTGGGTCTGGGCCCAGCCAGCCGGTAGTTCGATGACCATATTGGCATCTGCCCTAGGTAAATACCGTTTTAAGCTCTCCTCGGTTGCCCCAGGCTCGGGCTGAACATTGGGGGCAATATCCACCACCTGGCCATTATTGAGCCACACAATATCAATCGCAAACCGCATATCCCGCATCACAAAGGCATATCGGGCCGACATTCCAAAGGGAAAAATCATCCCCTGGTAAGGTTCCAAAGATTCACGGCCGCCCAGCCCCTTTTCGAGCTGGTACGTGTTTTTGGCCACCTGCACGTGCAACGGCACCCCTTTAAGGGTCACATCAGTGGTGGTCCAATATAATTTAGTAAACTGGAGCGCAATCACGGCAATCACAAACACCACACCAAATATTCGCATTTTTTTGGTAACCGATGGATTGGATTTGTTCATATTATCGGGAGCGTTTTTCCTGACGAATAATCCACGTACTAAATAATACCATAACCAACAAGAGCGCGACCAGTGCCAATAACTTGTGTATATTTTGCAAGACCAATCCACTCACTCCAAACACTGCGGCCAAAGTATACAACAACAAAACTGCTTGTCGTTGCGATAAACCAGCTGCCAAAAGTTGAAAATGCAAATGTTCGCGATCACCCACAAAAATTGGTTTATTTTTTTGCCACCGTCGAATGATTACACGTACTACATCCAATGCGGGCAACCCGAGCACTAAAAATGCGGTCATTATTTTCCCACCAGCTAACACAGCCAAAATACCAATTAAGTACCCAGCTAACAAACTTCCCCCTTCGCCCAAAAAAATTTTAGCCGGATGAAAATTCCACACCAAAAAACCAGCACAAGCCCCTGCCAGTAGCAAAATAATTTGCCCCAATTCTGGTTGAAACCACGCTGGCTGTTGGGTTAAAAAATATAAAATCACGGCCCCGATCGTGACAATGCCAGCCACTAACCCATCCAGGCCGTCCAAAAATTTGGTGGTAAACATGAGGCCCATCAACCACACAAATGTAACCACATTAGCCACGGTCAGAGATAATTCCAATACCCCGCCAAATGGATTCGTGAGTGCCTGCGGGCCAATTCCGCCAGCAACGGCAATAACAGCAGCAGTAATTGGAAAAATAATTTGCTGATATGGTTTAAGAATATACTTGTCGTCCCAAAATCCACCGACCATCAAAACCAAAGCACCACCAAAAAAAGCCCACAGTGAATGAACTGATAGGAATTTAATTGCATCACTATTCTGCCCCCACCACAACCACAACCCACCAAAAAAGACCAAAAAAATTGCCCAGCCGCCACCAAGTGGAATTGGGCGGCGGTGAATTTTGCGCGCACTGGCTTGCGGCCGATCGACCACATTCCAACTACGCATTAACCATCCAGCAAATGGAGTTATCACTAAACTAGCCACTGCGGCTAAACAAAATAAAAACCAATCCATACTCATACCGGAGCCACCCGAGTGGTCGCGGCCTCAATTCGTAACTCTGCTTTGTCACCCAAGACCACCACGTCGCGGCGCCCTAATTTACCTTGCAAGACTAAATCGGCTAACTGATTTTCGACTTTTTCTTGAATCGCCCGACGCATTGGACGAGCCCCAAAATCTGGGTCAAAGCCAATGTCAGCCAAGGCATCTAACGCTGCTTCTTCTACCCGGAATTCCACCCCGCGCGCCTGCAAATCTTTGGCCACACGCTTGAGCATAAAGCGCGCGATCTCGCGGATCTCCGGCTTCTCAAGCGGTTTAAATAGTACGATCCCATCAAAACGATTTAAAAATTCTGGTCGGTAGTATTGTTTAAGCTCGGTTCGAATCAGCGCATCGCGCACCACTGTCAAAGTTTTGCCCGCTCGCAACTGCTCTTGCACAAATCCAGTTCCAGCGTTTGAAGTGGCGATAATAATTGTGTCCTTAAAATCAATAGTCCGGCCGCTGCTATCCGTCAACCGCCCATCATCAAAAACTTGTAGGAATAAATTCAAAATATCTGGATCAGCTTTTTCTAGCTCATCCAACAAAACCAGTGAAAATGGATTTTGGCGCACAGCCTCGGTCAACTGCCCGGTTCCCGGTTGATTTGGTTGGCCAATCAAACGATAAATACCGCTTTTATCCTGGTATTCACTCATGTCCAACCGCACCATGCGCTGTTCACCCCCAAAATAAACCTCGGCAATAGTTTTGGCGAGTTCGGTTTTACCTACACCAGTTGGTCCAAGGAACAAAAAGTTAGCAATTGGCCGGCCTTGCGAACGAATTTCCGCGCGGGCGCGACGCAGCGCACTGGCCACCAAAGTAACTGCCTCGCTTTGTCCAACCACGCGTTGGTGCATGGCATCCTCCAGGCGCAATAATTTCTGTGACTCATCTTCGGTCACGCTGGTAACTGGAACACCGGTTTTTTGGTGAATAATTTCGGCCACGTCATCGGCACTGACCAAATGATTCTCGCCCCTGTTTGAACGCACACTGCTTGCCACTTCGGCCATAATACTTAACGCACTTTCTGGTAAGACTTGATCACGCAAAAAACGCTGGGCCAACTTGACTGATTGCGCGATTGAATCATACGAAAAAAATACTTGATGTTTGTATTCCAAATTCCCCGCCTTAGACTCGAGCACCTGAATTGCCTGATTTTCGGACATTTCTTTCACATCAACTCGAGCCAACGTTGTGCCCAAATCTGTAGATAATATTCGCTGATTAAAATTATCTGGTGTGGTGGTAGCTAAGGTCAAAAATTGTCCAGGCCCCAAAAACTCGGACAAGGTTTCGGACACATCCATACTGCCTTGACCACCGCCCATCAAATCGTGAATATTATTGATAAACAAAATAATATTTCGGGCCCGCGCAACTTCGTGCATAATCCGAATCAAACGTTCTTGTGCGCCACTCACACTGGTGCCAGCCAGCAAAGCCGAAACTGATAATTGCACTAACCGTTTATCACGCAAACGTTCTGGCACTCGTTCTTCGACCATTCGCTGGGCAATGCCTTCAATAATCGACATTTTACCCACTCCACGTTCACCCACCAAAGCTACGCTTTGACGTCCCGCTTCAATGATACGGAAAATATCATCAATTTCTTTGTCACGGGCGACACAAGGAGCAAGGTAGCCAAATTTAGCTGCCAACGTGATATCTTGGCTATAACTATTTAAGTATGGGGTCGCCACTGCAGTCATGGCACGATCAATCCCGTATTTACTACGTTTGGCCGCAGCGCGTCTAAATTCCCGATATTGTTCGCGCAACTGTTCACGTTGTCGTGTCCAGGCAATTACGTTGGTCAATTTGTCACTGTCCACTTTCAAATCATAAAACAATTCTTGGATATCTTGCGCCTGACCAACCGTAGCCGCTAGTAATTCAATCTCGCGCACATGATTATCGCGCACTGTTCGCGCATCGGTATAGGCGTGAAAAATTATCTGCTGGACTTCTGTAGACAAAACTGGCTCGCCACTATTTGCCCCCGGTGCTAAGCGGTGTTCGACAATGTGTTCTTGCAAAGCCCGTACTGGTAAATTTAAACGGACCATAATCCCCTGAATTGACGGAGTATGTAACAACGCATGCAACAAATGCCATGGTGTTATGGTCGCGGCGTGTTGTGTATTTGCCAGTGTAAATGCATTTTCCAAAGCCTGAGTCGCTCCAAGTGTAAATGTTTCGGCAATATTCAACTTATGTTTTTTGGTTAAACGATGTAATTCTCCCCAATCAGCTGGCTGCGGCACTTCCTCGCTACCTTTTTTTTGATCAAGTTCAATGTGGGCTGGACCGTGGTTTAGCACTAACGTTCGATACCAGGCATAACTAAAAAAAATAAAACCAAGCCATACCAAAGTCTTGGCTGGGGCATGAACTTGTAACCAAAATTCACTCGTAAATACGGCATTCCACCACTTATGATCTTCTACCAAAACCGCAAACACAGCCCAGCACAGCAGCCCAAATGCTATTGGTAACGCAATTTGCAAACGAGTCAACCATTCCTCGGCGCGACGCGCAGTCAAGTGGTATTTAGTTAATGGTAAATCAAAATACCAAAAATCCAGACCGTGTCTAAGACCAAAAGCTAATCCATGACACTTTGTACACACATGCACCGCCCGATGACCTGCGCCACCACATGCAGTACACACTAATAATGGCAATGGTTCATTTTGCGTAAACTGCATACCTTAACGCAACCAAGAAACAAAAAACATGTACCCGATTCCAATCGGCAATACAATCCAACCAACAAACAACCACAATACTCCAAACCCCCAAAATACCAAGGCAATACTGCGTAAAATCACGTTCATTAAGCGCATGAAAAAACTCATCAAACGCCCTTGCAAATCGGTTTGACCAAACATTGGGACAAAAATATTTTTAAGCCACAAGCCTGGCGATAGTTGATCATTTGCATCAGCTACTCGGGCCACACACCACAACAAGGCACGACGTGCACCCTCGGTGTACCACCAAATTGGAAAATACAGCACATCAAGCGCTGCGGACAGTGTTAATCGCTGCAGAAGCAAAACCCACATAGTGTTTTTATTGTATCACAGTCGACCTAAACAAAAAAGACCCAGCTGGGTCTTATCGATTGGCCGCCAAGGTTGTACCTGGGGCGTATTCAACTTGTCCGACTGGAACTAAATTTACTTGCTGCAAACGTGCTTCTAAATTGCGAATTGATTGTTGTTCGGCCAAAGCAACATCTAAACGGCGTGTCTCGGTTTGCAATTCAGCCAATTTTTTTTCTAAATCACGCAAGGCAAAACCCTTGGCCGAAACCGCATTGGTTTGTGCCACATACCAAAAACTAAGCAACAACACGACTGTGCTTATGGCAATTCTAAAGCCGATTGTATCGGCCAGACGTTGCCAACCGCGACGGGTATCACGGCGATATGGTAGTGTGGAATAGACAGGCATACTCACAACTATAGTTTTTGCACGACTCGCAATTTGGCCGAGCGGGCGCGTGGGTTGGCCGCAAATTCAGCCTCGCCACACACAATTGGTTTTTTGGTAGTGATGGTAACCAGCGAACGCGCGGCCCAATCTTTGAACACATGCTTAACGATTCGGTCTTCCAACGAATGGAAGGTTATAATCGCCAAGCGACCGCCGGGCGCCAGGAGCTGCAGGGCACCGGGCAATACGTGCTCGATGACCGCCAGTTCCTGATTCACGGCAATGCGCAACGCTTGGAACACTTTGGTGGCAGGGTGTAACCCGCCCACCCACGGAATTTCCTTATCTGTTTTTAATTTTCGGCGGTACACTTGTAGCACGATCTCTACCAACTGACCGGTTTTGGTAATTAGCGCAGTGCGGCGAGCATCGCCAATTGCCTGCGCAATTTCCAAACTCAAGCTTTCTTCGCCGTACTCTTTAAAGATAGTTGCAAGCTCAGAAACACTGTGATTGTTAACCACCTCTGTGGCACTTAACTCACTACTGGTGCTTTGGGCCCCACTGTAACGCATGTCGAGTGGCTCGTCTTTAACAAAGCTAAAGCCACGACCACGCTCCTCGAACTGCGGACTCGACCAACCCAGGTCTAATAAGATGCCCTGAATTGGGGCGAATTCGTGTTCTGTCACAATCCGTTCTAGCTCACTAAAGTTAGCCCGCACAAACGTTACACGGCTATCGAACTGGTACAAATTTTGTTTGGCCCGCAACAATGATTCTGGGTCAGCGTCAATCGCGAGCAGACGACCTTTTGGGCCAGTTAACTCGAGGATTTTTTCGCTATGTCCAGCATCACCAACCGTGCCGTCAACAAAATTCTGGTTTGGCTGCGGCGACAGTGCGGCCAACACTTCGTTTAAAAGGACTGGTACGTGTCTCATACGCCCAAACCGGTCATTTGCTCGGCAATGGTCGCACTGGCGGCTTCGTTGCGTTTGGTATATTTGGCCCAAGCGGCCGCATCCCAAATTTCCAAACGATTATACAAACCCGCCACGATCACGTCTTTTTTTAACCCACCAAATTCGCGTAAATATTCAGGCACCATAATTCGGCCCTGATTATCTACCTCAACGTCCATTGCGCCAGCCAACATTAAACGGGCAAAAGCACGCGTGTTGGCTTGGGCAAATGGCAAAGTGGCCAATTTCTCGGCCAATTTTAACCATTCTGACTTGGTGTATACAAACAAACAGTTGTCGAGGCCGCGGGTTATTACTACGCCCTTAGCCAAAGCGGCCCGGAATTTCTTCGGGACCGCCAGACGACCTTTTTCGTCTAAACTGTGGCTATATTCACCAATAAACATAGGGTTCTGGGAAGACAAGCATTGTTCCCACTTTTCCCCACTTGCTCCCATTGTATACCACTTACCACCATAGCGCAATACTTCCGCCCCACTGTTATCCACACCTGCGTTAAACCAAACAAAAAACCGGATTACTCCGGTTTAATCTGTTTACATTAATTCGTCTAGTCCGATAAACCCTCGCTTATAAAAATTTGTCTTAAACTCTTCCAATAATTCTCTAAGCACTTTGCGCGTGATTGGATCAAAAATTTTATCTGCCAAAGCCACAATATGGTTACTTACAAATGAATCACGGAATGAGTGTTCTTTTTGCATCAATTGTTCATAATGCATGTGCTCCAAAAATAATTGATGATCAAGCTGGTCAATAATTTTTGCCACCCATTTCTCATCACTAGTGCCTGACTCATACTCGTGGTGCCAATCTTGCCACTCGTTTGCCAAAAAATCAGGCAAGTACGACGTCAGCAGTGAAACAGCTTTTTCGCCAATCACATCTTTTGCCTCACGGAGTTCTGGGTAACGACGGTTAAGCGGTGCGGAAATATCACCACCAAAAAATTCGCCCAAATCATGAATTAGCAAAAAATTAACGACTTTGGTCACATCTAGCTTGCCGCCCTGCTGTGTTACTAGCTTCCCGATAAATAGCGCGGTCATTGCCGCGGTATACTGGTGTTCAGCCAGTGTTGGCAAATCAGTTAATTTTAAGCCAGCACTTAGGTAACCCACAAGTGGAACTTGCTTGGCAATTTGTAAAATTGATAGCAATGTCAAAAACTTTTCACGATCATACACAACATCGAGATCATTAGACTGCCGTTCACCAACCCACGCAAATCGCGGTACGGTTTTATTATCCACCACCACGGTTTCGGTAAACATGGCTACAGGGCGAACAAAAAATTGAGTGTCAATCTTGGTATCATACAATGCCTCGTACAACACCATTGTTTCCATGGTTTCCGAATGACGAACTTCGTGATGCACACGATATAATCCGCCTTTGTAATGCTGGTAAATTCCCGGTTTAATTGGCATATTTATTTTTTTAATTTACGCGTGCTGCGCTGGAATGTGATGGCGAAGCGATGAGCCTCGTCGCGCACCCGGATAAGTAATTCCTGGTGTTCGCTCACCCAACGTACAAACGCACGATCCTTGTGACCAAGGAAAAAATCATTGCGCTTGCGTTCTGGCCCTTTGGCAATGCCAACTACGGGAATTTCCACGCCCAGTGATTGTAAAACACTCACCACGCGATTGACCTGCGGTGGACCGCCATCAATCAAAAACACTTCGGGTAATGGCCACTCGGCATGATGCAGGCGACGGCGGATTACTTCGTCGAGCGAATCTACGTCGCTTTGTCCACTTACGGTTTTGATCTTGAATTTACGATATTCGGATTTAACTGGACCAGTAGCGTCAAACACGACTAGACTGGCCACCTTGCCACTGGTGCCTAAATTCGAAATATCATACCCCTCGATGCGCGTAACCACAAGCCCACTGCTAACTCCTGGTGCCTCGGGGTATGCAAAAAAATCCTTGTTAAGGAGAGCCACATCGTGAATGCGCAACAAGGCCTTAAGTTGATCGCGCAAACGACCAGCTTCTTCGAAATTTTCCTGCTTGGCCGCGCGTTGCATGTTTTTTTCAATATCTTTGACCAAGGCTTGTTTGTTGCCGCGCAAAAACAAAATTAGTGGCCGAATCACGCGCCGTTGATACTCGGCCGGCGAAATTTCACCAGTGCAAACCCCCAAACACTCACCGATTTGGTAATAAAAACAAGGTCGGCCCGCGGGATTTTTTTTGGTGTGTTTAATTTTTTGACAACTAGAAAACCAAAACAAGCGCCGCAGAATTTTTAACGCTTCCTTCATATTAAGCCCTGGGTATGGGCCAAAAATCTCGGCAAACTGCGGCGGCACATCTTGGCCAGTGCGTTGTTGCAACCGTACCAAATCATGCTGCCGCAATGTTTCCACCACTGGGTATGGATCACGCGAAATCGTAAGGTAATTCCAACTCTTATTATCCTTGCCTAAAACATTATAGACTGGCAAATATTTTTTAATGTACACGGACTCCAAAATCACGGCCTCCAGCACCGAGTCAGTTGTCTTCCATTTAATGTCAGTGACCAAATGCAGCATTTGCTCGATCGGTCGCGAATTGTTGGGGCGTGCAAAATAACTGCGCACACGGTCTTTGAGCGAGGTGGCTTTGCCCACATACACCAACTCCCCCTGCGCATTGTAATACAAATAAACGCCGGGTTGGTCTGGTAGTTTTTTGAGAATGTCTTTGATTTCCATACATTTATGGTCAAAGCATAGCATTTACGCTATGATATAAGCAACCCTCCCTATGACTGAATTTAAACCCTGGTTACGAGTTGTTAATCCCTTCGAATCAACCGAAAAACGCACCGAGTGGCGCACGCCGCCCACTGATTTTCCTGAATTGGTCAGTTTTAGTGAGTCCCTTTTGGTTGATTTAGATTTGATTAAAGCTGACCACGCCACTGCCATGGAGTGTGCCGAAGTATTTGAGGCCCTCAATTCGACCTTACAAAAACAGATTGGTAATTTTAATCTTGCCGAAATTTCAGCCAATCACACCGCCAATTTTATTCATGTCGCCTGGTTAAACCTACACAAACTATTTAACGAGGTGAATGAAAATAATACATTTTTATCACAGCAAATTAGCGAAACCTTATCCCTGTTACTTAACACACAGGCAATATTTGCCAAACGTGTGCCCGAAACCGCAGTAGCACCACCATCTGATGCTTTTAAATCACTCCTCCGTCTCTACAGAGCTGTGCCGCAATTTCAGGATGAAATTGAACACGCTTGTGTATTGCCGACGCAAATTAGCTACGCGGCTGATTGGAAAACTCGGGCTGAAGATCAGACCAAATTAGATGCGATTGGCGAAAAACTCAAAGGTCTACACAGCACACCCGAGTTACTTTCTCGCCTTGGGCCGCTGATTCGGTCTGAACTTATTATGTGCAACCCTACGATTTATATTCGTAGACCTCTTGATTTAAACAGTATTTACGATCGAATCGTAAATTTTGTAGCTACTTATAGTGATGTAGCTAGCCCTAATCCTGGTTTAGAATTGCGGGCCAAAACTAAAAAAGCCAAAGATGCAACGATCATAATCCCAACCTTTGGCGATTTTTCTACACCGACAATTGTTGCTCGCGACACTGAGCAGGAGTGGGAAAAATTCAAACACATTTACACGCTCCATGGCGACGAAATATCGGCACGACACTGTGAGTCGTGGCAACATTTAGTCTGGTATGTTGACGAGGTGGTTAAACCAGAGCGCGAATTTCGCTTTACCATAAAAAACCCAGCCGATGGTGCTGATAGTCTTCGGTATTTAAAAGGAACTGCAGTCCGGAACGCTGTTTTGGATGCACCCTACAATCGTGAACCGGCTACTCACCTTCCTGACGCTTCACAAATAGCCTACATTCGCCCGGAGGACGAAATCTTGCCCGAAATTCGGGCTTCGCTAAATAATTTATTCGACTAAACCTAGTCGATCTTCATAAAATACTTTTGCCAAAAATTGATCTTGATTTCACCACCGAGCATGAGTGATTTGGTAAAAAAAGGGATGAAGCTAAGGACCAATAAAATACCAAGAATAATCAAGGTTGTAGTCGTTCGGGTAAGGGCCATACGATAAAATTATTAAAGATAGAATAACTATACACCAAAATCACCAAGTATGAAATTTTTACGCATTTGTTACTACCTCTATTTATCGCTTTTGCCAACCTTGGCCGTGGGCGCGCTAGGGCAAACACTCACGGATCCAATCTCACGCTGGTGGTTTGTGGCCCTATTTTTGGGGGTGATTGTGTTTTTGGATGTGGTCGCCGAACTTATTCCCTACCCCAAAACCTTGCCAGCTGCCTTAATCACCACTTTGGGCGTACCAATTCAAGTATATTTTGCCTTAGCTGATTTCGGTAACATTTGGTTTATTTTTGCGTATCAATTTTTGATCGAGGCGGCTGGCGCACTGTTGGGGATTGGTCTGTTTGGCATACTCAAGGCCGGACATGGCGAAAAACCCTCATGGGAATCACTCCTTACAGTGATAGGGAAAATCTTGGTAGTGATCGTATTGTTAACCTTGCCGGCCGTGGCGATTCTCAAATTGTACGGTCCATTGTTTGGCCAATTAACTTGGTCTTGGAACACACTGTTCTTGGTCACCGCCCTTGTTTCGGTATTATTCAACACCATTCGCCGACTCAACACCTCGGAACGCAAAGGAAGTGACGAATACTTTGGCTATATTATTATTGGAATTTTTGCGTTTATTTTTGGTGGGCCGTTTTTGTATCATTTTTTTCGATAGATCACCATAACAACCGCTTCAAATACTGCCCGGTCGCACTGCTGGCCTTGCGCGCAACCTCTTCGGGTGTGCCGGTAGCAACGAGGGTACCACCCTTGTCCCCGCCTTCAGGACCAAGGTCGATAATCCAATCCGCACATTTAATCACATCCAAATTGTGTTCAATTACCATCACGGTATTACCCTGGCCAGTAAGGCGCTGGAGCACGTGAATGAGTTTACGCACATCATCGTAATGCAACCCTGTGGTTGGTTCGTCCAATAAATACAGGGTTTTGGTGGTGCCGTGCTTGGATAATTCTTTGGAGAGTTTAATGCGTTGTGCCTCGCCACCAGACAAGGTGGTGGCTGATTGTCCAAGGGTTAAATAGCCCAAACCAACTTCGTTGAGCATGCGCAATTTATCGGCAATAAACGGAATATCTTCGAAAAAGTGCATCCCCTCCTCCATGGTCATTTCGAGCACCTCGGCAATGTTTTTGCCTTTGTAGTGGACTTGCAACGTTTCTTGCGTAAAGCGTTTGCCTTTGCAAATTTCGCACACAATTTGCACACTTGGCAAAAAGTGCATTTCGATTTCGAGTGTGCCTTTGCCCTCGCAATTTTCACAGCGACCACCTGGCACGTTAAAGCTAAAACGGCCGGATTTGTACCCACGCATTTTGGCTTCCGGAGTTTCGGCGTAAATTTCGCGAATAAAATCAAAGGCTTTGGTGTATGTGGCCGGGTTACTGCGCGGCGTACGACCAATAGGGCTTTGGTCAATCACAATAATTTTATCAATGTATTCCAGGCCCGCAATGCTTTCGTGTTGACCAACCACGAAGCGGGTATGATTAAGTTTGTTCGACACGGCGCGGTGCAAAATACTGTGCATGAGTGTGGATTTGCCCGAACCAGACACGCCCGTTAAACACACAAAACGACGGAGCGGAATTTCAACAGAAATGTTTTTTAGATTATGTTCACGCGCGCCTTTGATTTTAATTTTTGGCGTAGTACTGTCCACTTTGCGGCGGTCTTCCGGAACTGGGATGGTTAACTCCTTGCGCAAATATTTGCCAGTCAATGATTTCTTGGGGTCACCAAGTACCTGCAGATTGGTTTTTGGTTTGCCTTTGCCGAGCAGCAAATCGCGCGGACCCGAAAACACGACATCGCCGCCATGCGTACCTGCGCCCGGTCCAATGTCCACAATCCAATCACTGGTCAAAATCGTATCTTCGTCATGCTCCACTACAATGATTGTGTTGCCAACATCGCACAAATTACGGAGAGTGGAAACAAGGCGGTCATTGTCGCGCTGATGTAAACCAATGGTTGGTTCGTCGAGCACATAGAGCGCGCCCACAAGTTTGGTGCCAACTTGCGAGGCCAAGCGAATGCGTTGCGCTTCCCCACCGGACAAAGTGCCCGCAGTGCGCCCGAGTGTTAGATAATGCAAACCCACGTCAAACATGAATTGCAGCCGGTTCGAAACCTCTTTAAACACTGGGCCCGCAATCTCGACCTCTGTGGCCGGCAATTCGATTTGGGCAGACGCAAAAAATTCACGCGCATCGGCAATCGTCATGGTGGTCACCTCCCAAATATTCTTGCCTTCGATTTTTACTGACAACGCATTTTCATTCAACCGCTTGCCCTGACACACGGCACAGACTTCTTCGCTAAACAATTCTTTGGTACCCAAACCTGTGCACGACGAGCAGTACCCATAGGGACTATTGAAACTAAACAAGCGTGGTTCAATTTCGGGGAAACTATACCCATCGTTTGGGCACGAATACTCGGTGCTGTAAATTTGTTCACTCTCATCGGCAAACTTCACGGTGCACAAACCATTGGACAAATCGACCGCGCTTTCCACCGCTTCGTTCAACCGTTGACCTTCGTCGGCCAAACTGGCGAGCGGAATGCGGTCTACGACCACTTCGATCGTGTGCTTAAAATTTTTGGATAGCGTAACGCGCTCGCGCAAACTTTTAATTTTGCCATCAATGCGCACTTCGGTAAAACCAGAATTATAAAAATCGTACAACATTTGGTAATACTCCCCTTTGCGGCCACGCACAACTGGTGACAAAATCACAATTTCTGCGCCTGTTTTTTTCGTTGCTTTATGCTCACCGACATTGTAGTGAATTTTATCGAGCATTTCATCAACCGTCATTTTGCGAATTTCGGTTCCGCATAACGGACAAAATGGTCGCCCAATACGCGCATACAACACGCGCAAATAATCGTAAATTTCCGTAATCGTCGCGACGGTTGAACGTGGATTAGCACTGTGCGCTTTTTGATCAATCGAAATGGCTGGCGACAAACCCTCGATCTCATCCACGTCTGGCTTTTGCATACCACCCAAAAACTGCCGCGCATACGCCGACAAACTCTCGATATACCGGCGCTGTCCCTCGGCAAAAATCGTATCAAACGCCAAACTCGATTTCCCCGACCCCGACAACCCGGTAAACACAACCATCTGGTTGCGCGGCAGCTCCAGTGAAATATTTTTTAGATTGTGTTCGCG
>CAYMID010000020.1:0-15624 GCA_964390625.1 uncultured Gammaproteobacteria bacterium
CCACCCCAATGTCTGCGGCTGATGCGGAAAAAATTGCCCAACGTTTGGCCAAGCAGGGTGTTGCAAGTTCGACACCCAGTACGGTCACGTCTACGCCAAGTAGTGCTTCAGGTACACCCGCAACTTCCTCACACGTTGTTTTGAAGTTTAAAAAAACTTTTAATACGCCCGATCAAATTTTATCTCCAGCATCAAACGCAAGCTCTCTTGCGAACTGGGAAATTACTGCACTTGGCAAATCAATTAGTCTACGTAAATTTTCTGTTTTTGTAAAATCATACGCTGGTCCAGCGTCCATTTCTGATTTTTCAGATTTTAAACTTTCGGTTAGTGGGCTTAAGCCAGGATTAACTCAAATCACCTCAGTTTTAAATCCAAACACAAATATTGTTACGTTTGTTTTGCCACAACCTGTTGAAATCCCGGTATTTGGATCAACTCCATCATCAACAGGAATTCTGACATTGTCGGCAAATGTCACTGGTTCTGGAATTTTGTCACCAGCCGCTATTCGTGCTTTTGAAATTGCGCCTGACACAATCAGTAATTTGGAGGCGCAGGATATGTCTACGGGATCAATTTTACCTCCAGACCAAATTTGGATTGGAACTGACGATATTGCGACCAAGGATTTACCACTTACGGGCCCTGCTTTCCTGATGCACGATGTATTTCCATATGTCTATGGTTCGTATTTTGGGAAAGATCTGGAGATTAGTAAAAACGCAAAGATATTTAAGTTTGGTGTTCATGCGTTTGGACCAAGAGATCTGACCGTAGAAGGGATTAATCTCAGTATCCAAGTGAATGGTTTGGTTGCTGCAGGCTCAGCTGGCACAGGAACAATCAGTAATTTTAGACTTTACGAAGCCGCGCCAGGTGGAGGTTTGGGTCAGCAGATTGTTAGTGTTTCCTCAACTTGCTTGGCGGCTGCAAAGACTACTTACGAGGGTGCACCATGTCGTGCGGCCTCAAGTGGAACAATCTACTTTAATTTGTCCGACAATAAGAGCTCACCATTTGTGGTTCAAGCGCTTACTGATCGCGTATTAATTTTAGTGGCTGATACCACGAATATTTTTGCTGGCAAGGTAGCTGGAACAATTACAGTGAACCCTTCGTTTTCTAGCCAAACTGGTTTGAAAATCGGTGATAACGGATATGAAAAAAACTGGGGCAATGGAGGTTTGATTTACAGCTATACCCCAGTAGGTGGAAGCAAAACAGGACCATTTAGTGCCCTTCCAGGTGGTTCATTTCAAGGAACTACATTAACCAAAACCCTTTAGCTTGACAGCCCCTAGGGGGCTGGGGTAGAGTATTTAGGCACGTTTGGACGAGAACCAGCCCAGCCGCAAGGCATGGTACCACTCTCGGAGTGTCAAGACAGTTTATTGAGTAAATTATCGGGTGGAACCGTCAGTGACTTTCATTGACCCCGGTACGCTTGTAAAAGGGCGTATCGGGGTCTTTATTTTTTATCATATGGACAAGGAAGCTTTGCAGGGTTTGCGGCACTCGGCCGCGCATTTGTTGGCCGCAGCTGTGGCCGAATTGTGGCCAAGCGCCAAGCGCACAATTGGCCCAGCGATCGACACGGGGTTTTACTATGATTTTGATTTTGGCACAACCAAAATTTCCGAGACTGATTTTCCGGCCATCGAAGCCAAGATGCAGGAATTAGTCAAAGGTTGGACTGAATTTTCGCATCGCGAAGTAACCACAGACGAGGCGCTTGTCTATTTTAAAGACAACGAATACAAGCAAGAGTTAATTAATGAATTTGCGGGCGAGGGAAGTACGCTCACATTTTACACTTCAGGTAATTTTACCGACCTGTGCCGTGGTGGCCATACGGAAAAACCAAGTGAAGTGTTGAAGCATTTTAAATTGCTCACTATTGCGGGTGCATATTGGCGTGGTGATGAGAAAAATAAAATGTTGACACGCGTTTACGGAACCGCATTTTTTGCCGCCGAAGATTTGACTACGTATTTGACTCAATTAGAAGAGGCGCGCAAACGCGACCATCGTCGCTTGGGCAAGGAGTTGGATTTGTTTGTATTTTCGGATTTGGTTGGCCCTGGTTTGCCGCTATACACCCCCAAGGGGGCGTTAGTGCGTCGTGAATTGCAAAAGTTTGTGAACGAATTGCAGCAGGGAATTGGGTATCAAGAAGTGTGGACTCCACAGGTAACCAAGGCTGATTTGTTCAAGACCTCGGGGCACTATGATAAATACAAAGAGGACATGTTCCATGTTCGCTCCAATTATAGCGAAGAGGAATTTTTCCTAAAGCCAATGAACTGTCCCATGCACACGCAGTTGTTTGCGAGTCGCTCGCGTAGTTACCGTGATTTGCCACTGCGTTACAGTGATTTTGCGAATTTGTATCGTGATGAACGTCCAGGTGAATTGTCTGGCCTTACGCGTTTGCGCGCATTTTCGCAAGACGATGCGCATTGTTTTTGCCGCGAAGACCAAATCGAGGCCGAGTTTATGAACGTGGCCAAAGTAATTGCGCAGGCAATTGCTAAATTTGGGATGACCTACTGGGTGCGCTTGTCACTGTGGGACCCGAATAATCAGGCCAAATATTTGGGTTCGCCCGAAGTGTGGGAACGTGCGCAGGTCAAGCTCGAAAGTATTGTGCAGCGCATTGGGGTGGAATATAAGCGAGTGGAAGGTGACGCTGCGATTTATGGGCCAAAGATGGACTTTATTGCCGTGGATGCGCTTGGGCGTGAGTGGCAAATTTCGACCATTCAACTCGACTTTATTCAGCCAGAACGCTTTGAATTGGAGTATACCGATGCCGATGGCCAAAAGAAGCGTCCGGTGATGATCCACCGTGCGATTTTGGGCTCTCCTGAGCGTTTTATGGGCCTTTTGATCGAACATACCGCAGGCGCCTTCCCTGTGTGGCTAGCGCCAGTTCAGGTGCTGTTAGCGCCAGTTTCGAGCGAGAAGCATGGGGCTGGGGCCGAAGCTTTGGCGGCCGAGTGGCGCCAGGCGGGTATTCGGGTAGAAGTCGATACCGCCAATGAAACTGTTGGCAAAAAAGTCCGCAACGCCTCGGCGCAAAAAATTCCGTACATTGTGGTGGCTGGTGACCGCGAATTAGCCGGCGAACCTCTGAGTGTAAAAGTTTTGGGCCAAGAAGAACCACTCGTGATTAGTGCCGCCGACTTTGTGGCGCGAGTGGTTAGTGAGACACGCGAGCGCAGTCGCTAATATCGAGATTTAAAAAATCCCCAACTAGGGGATTTTTTAATGAAATGAATAGGGTGGCGCAATGTCGGTGTCGTGTAAATGGAATGGGCCCCGTGCTACACCAGGTAATGTGCCACCCTTTTGTGGCCCCACTTCATTTTTTTTAAACCGAACACCGCTGTCCGAATTTACTGTTGCTAGATGCTTTTTGAGCACGGCAATTTCTGTTTCAACTCGTTCAATTTCGTAACGTGTGATAAAATCTTGCGGTTGTTGGTGTAGACGACGTAGGTAGTTTTCGCGAACTTCAAGCGTGGTGCGGGCCATACTTGGGCTATACATCGAAACGTCAAAAGGAAAATTAAAGTCCCTGGCGATTGCTTTCTTTTTTTGCCGAATCTCAAAATAATTTGGTTGTGGTTGGTGTTCGAGTATTTCAACTTCGACTGCTGCTTCTAGCGGTGGCTGAATTTCGCGCTGATGACTCGCAATTGTTTTTTGGTAATCAAGCAAATTCTGCAAACTGCCCTGGATTAGTTCGTAACGTCCGTGTCGTAAATAAGTACCAAAACGAGCAAAAGTTTCGCGAGTCTCGCGTGGTAGGGGAAATTGGTTTGCCAGTCTCCCGAAAGCCCTCAGTAAATAATCCGTAAATTTGGGATCAGGATTTGTTTCGTGCATTTTTATTTGTTCCTGTAACTCGTGAACGGCCGGTGCTAGTTGTTTGTACATGGCATGCTCGCGCTGGTTGATTTCGTTTAGGTGCTTGGCCTCATTTACCTTTTTTTCGAAAACAAAATCAACATACGCTGCGTCCGAATCTGGCTCCTTCTCTAACAACGGCAGAGTTTCAGGAAGTGGTTCGGAATGAGGCGAAAAAAATTCCGCTGAGTAACCACCGTCGCGCATATTACATGGCTTTAAGCGCGGTTGTAACCGCGTGCAATGCTGTAATTCTTTCGGCTGTAATATTTGGATCTTCGTGAATGGTGATCAATTTGTTAGTGGCAAAGGCCAAAGCTTTTTTGGCTGAAGCATTCTCAAGCATTTGTTGCATATCCGAGGGCAGAGCGTCAAAGTAACGCTCGGCGTTGACGCCGAATTTAGCGGTAAAAGCATTTTTTACACCCTCAGTTAAATTAGCCTTTTCACTAGCTTCTGGTGCTATGGGCGTTTTTGTAACTTTTTCCAAAGTATTCCTCGGAATCATTTCTTCGGCAATACGTTTGGCCTCTGTCCTGGCCCGTTCTTTATTTTGACGGGCAGCGGCTGCCTCGGCTTTGGCTGCGTCGATTCGTTTTCTAAGACCGCTTAAATCAGCACGGGGCTCTGATTTTTTTTCGGTCTTTTCAGTGCGACTAACTGGTTTTTTGAATTCAGCTGTCTTTGGCGTAAAAGGAGAGACGTCGAGCGCTGCTTTGATCGAAGCACTCGGAATCATTTCTTCGGCAATACGTTTGGCCTCGGCCGTGTTGCGTTCTTTCTTTTGACGGGCGGCGGTTAAATCAGCTTTGGCCGCAGCTACGCGTTCTTGGTGATGACTAAAATCGACAGCAGGTGCCTCGACGGCTTTACGACGAATGCTAGCGGGTTTTTTGAATTCAGGTTGAGTGGCTGCACGACGAGTTGGCTTAGCTTCGACTTTAGCAAAAGTAACAGGTGCTTCGGCTTGGGCTGCTACTGTGTCTGTTGATTTAGAAAAACTGACTGGGTTAGTGGTTTCAATATCATAGCGGCGCGCAGTGCGATTGGTATTTGTCTCGGCGACACGAGGTGTGATTTTGGTGTCAGCCATTTGGTCTGTGGCTGGTGAACGTTCTGGCATTTTGTAGGTGGTGGCTGGGGCCGCTTCACTGGTAGCGTCAACTTGTCTACCTTGTTCGTGCGGCGAAACTGCTGCACCAATAACCCCAGCCGTGGCCAAGCCAGTAGCCCAGCGACCTAGTTGTGGGCGACTGGTTCGAACAGATTTGGTCTGGTTAGTGGTTATCGGGTTGGCAAAGTTTTCAAGGGCCGGGTATTTAGTAGCGTGGGTAGGGCTACTAGTAATTGCGTCTCGTAACGCCTGGAGTGACAAAATAGTGTGGTATTCACGAGTTTTTTTAAGGTCTTGCGAGGTGCGGCCACCACGTAAACCATTCCACAACTTACCGAGCACCCCAATTGGTTGTGGATCATCGTACAGATCAAGTTTGAATTTTCCAGTATTTTCGGCCTTACGAATCAATTTATCAATGGCGTTTTGGATAACATTAATTTTGCCAGACACGTAGTTATTTTGTTCCAGTTCTTCCAAAAGATCATGACTGAGGGCATTATCAATCGTGGCGTTATCAATGCCTAATGCCTTAAAGTCCTGGTAAACATGGTCTGTAATTGTCTCAGCGCTAGGTGGGATTTCGTTTACTTTTTTTAAACCAGCAGCTGATTTAGGTAGTACGTATTGTAATTCATGGAGCTCCTGGATTTTTCTGAGTTCGTTTTTGATATCATCGTACTTAAGCAAGGCCTCGGCTTGTTTGTCCAAAATGACGGTGTTCTCGGCGTCAAAACGCAGCCCAAGTTTCTTTAGTTCAGCCTGTTCGCGTTGAGCTAAACTCGCCGCCGCTTCTTTTAGATAGGCTGCGGCTTCTTGTGGAGTGGGGACTGTGCCACGGTAGTCTAAAATTCCACGTAATTCCTGGCTTTGAAGAAGTTGAACGCGCACCTCTGGGCTAAGACTGAGCTTGGTTGCAGCCTCGAGAATTTGTCTTTCGGTTTCTTCTTCTCGTTCCTGACGCATTAATTCGTTAATGGTTTTTTGAGGGGTTTGCTTAAATTCCTTGTCATCAAACAAAACCTTATTCACTGGTTGTTCGTGCACCCAAGGTTTCCGGGCTTCTTCTGGGATTGGGGGTGGTAATTGATTTTCAGATTGTTTACCAGACTGATCATTCGAGTCATCGGCAGACCAGTGAGAGTAATTTTCAAAGTCATGGCGTCCTTCGTTGTCCATATGTGTGAAGAAAAAATGAATAAACGAAGTATAGCAAATTCTTTAAATTTGAGCAAAAAAATTGTCCACGTTGGGCTTGCTTTTTGGAGGAAGTAACGGTACACTGTCAAAAATATGCTTGAATCTTTGCCAAAATTAATTGTGGTGTGTGGGCCAACAGCCAGCGGTAAGACTCAGTGGGGGCTTGATTTGGCTAAACAGTTTAAAGGCCGGGTAATTTCGGCTGATTCGCGCCAAATTTACAAAAAAATGGCCATTGGCACGGCCCAACCAGAGGGCGAGTGGCGTCGGGTTGGACTGCATAAGGATTTTTTTGTGCAGGACGTGCCGCATTATTTAGTTGGTTGGTTGGATCCAGGTAAAACGTTTAGTGCGGCTGAATTTCGTGATCGCGCGTTGAAGTATGCTAAATTAATCCAACGAGCCGGGGAGACGCCAATTGTTGTTGGGGGAACAGGTTTATATGTGTCGGCGTTGGTAGATAATTTTTCCATTCCACGTGTGGCCGCCAGCCCCAAGTTACGGCGTAGTTTGGAGGGGAAGCCATTATCAGAATTGACCACTTTGCTGCAAAAGTTGGATCCAGAGGCTGCCGCAACGATTGATCTAAAAAATCCACGTCGTTTAATCAGAGCGTTGGAGGTTTGTATTTTGACTGGGGAACCATTTTCGGCTCAAAAAAAGAAAGGCACCCCGTTGTTTGAGGTGCTGCAAATTGGTATTCGCGTGCCGCGCGAGACCTTGTATGAACGGATTAATGCGCGCGTTGACCAAATGATGACTGCTGGTTTGGAAAAAGAAGTGAAGGCCTTATTGAAACAGAAGTACAGTTGGAACTTGCCCAGTATGAACGGAATTGGGTACCGGGAGTTCAAGGAATATTTTGCCAATCAAACCACATTGGCGCAGGTGGTTGAATTGATTAAACAGAACACACGTCAGTATGCACGTCGCCAGCTGACCTGGTTTAACCGTGATAACCGGATTGTGTGGTGTGATAATTATGCCGACGCTGCCACCAAAGTGGCTGCGTTTTTGGGTAAGTAATGTGGTATACTAAGGTATATGCCATTGAATTCTTTGCCGCCAATTTTACCAATTACAAGAGGTAATGGGCTGGGCTCGACCTCAGGATTGGGGCGCATGGGCTCTACTCCACCACGGGCCCAGAATTTTTCGGTTTCCAAATTACAACAAACGCGTGATTTAGAAAACTCGCGTGTATCCATGAGTCAAGCGATGCGTTTGCGTGATGAGAATCGCACGGGTGGGGCGGTGTCTTCTATTTTTCGGGTTGGGCAGGTAAATAATGCGCCGACTACTTCGATTAACCGCCCAGCGGTTGAGCGTGATGCAGCTGGTTCAATGCAGGCTGATGCTGGGGCCGATGACCGCCGGTATTCGTATGTGAAGCGTCTGATTAAGCAACGTCAGGCTACCGAGGCAGCTGAAGCTGGGGGTGAAGGGGGTAAGGCCGCATTTGGTGTGCACACCGGTAGTCAGTTCCGGGGTAAATTGCTGCACAAACAATTTGGTAAACTGATTCGGGCAAACCGGGCGACTTATAACACAATTGGAGCCAAAGAGCGGGCCTTTTTTGAAGACTTGGTTAAGAGCCATGCGGCTGGTAAGGTGACTGGAGCAGGTTTCCACCGACATGACCGATTGTCTATGCGCATGGAAGTCGAAAAAGCCCGGCAAGCCGGGCAATTGTCGCATATTAACGCGCAACACTTCAAAAAACTAATTGATGGGCTCGAATAATTAACGCAGCTGTTCGCGCAAGAGTTGTTCGGCTACTGCAGGGTCAGCGCTGCCTTCGGTGGCTTTCATCACCATACCCTTTAGGAACTGAAGCACCGGCTCTTTGCCAGCTTTAAATTGGGTCACTTGAACTGGGTGGCTTTTGATCACTTCAGCGATAACGGCGTTTAATTCGCCCGCATCGCTTTTTTGGCCATACCCTTTACTTTCCATGAGGTGGGTTGGGTCTAGGTTAACGCCAGAGGCGACCATTTCGGTCAGCATTTTTAAGCCATTAGTACTATTGACGCGGCCAGCCGAAATTAAGGTGAGTAATTCGGCAAAGTTTTCGGCCGAAATTTTAAGGTCTTTGATGGTTTCGTTGCGTTCGTTCAAAATACCTAATAGTTTGCTGGTAATCCAACCGCCAGCCAGACGAGCGGTGTTGGTTTTTTTATCTTCGGTTTCGGGCAGGCTACGCATCCATTCGGTCAGTTCGCTCATGACGCGGTCGGTAAATTCAGTGAGCGCACGGTCAGTGGCCAAAAACTCCGCGTCAGCGTAGGAAAAACCATACTCGTCGCGTAGACGTGCGCGGGTAGCAGCTGGTAATTCGGGTAAATGGATGTCACCAGCAATAGCGAGTGGGTGAAATGGGGGAATGTCTGGCTCAGGGAAATAGCGGTAGTCAGCGGCGTTTTCCTTGATGCGTTGCATCACGGTTTCGCCCTTGCTGTCATCCCAGCCGCGAGTCTGTTGTGGCCAGGCTTCGCCGGTCTCGATCATTTTGGTTTGGCGGGCGATTTCAAATTGGATCGCTTTTTCCACAGCGCGGAACGAATTGATGTTTTTTACTTCGACTTTGTTGTTCAAAGTTACGCCAGGCGCCGGTTTAACTGCCCCGGCTTCAATTGTAAAACTGCCTTCGGTTTGCACAGAGACATTGGCCTCGACCCGCATTTGCCCTTTTTCCATATCCGCGTTACTTACGCCCAAATAGCGCAAGAGTTGCTGCAATTCTTGGCCGAATTTTTTGGCCTCGGCTGCACTTTGGAAATCTGGGTCAGTCACAATTTCGACAAGTGGTGCGCCCGAACGGTTGAAGTTCACATAGGTTGTGCCAGCACTGTCGTGCAAAAGTTTGGCCGTATCTTCTTCCAAATGCGCGCGCGTAATGCCGATGATTGCTTTTTCGCGCACGTTGTCACCAGGCAAAAACGTTAATTCAAGGCGACCATGTTCGGCAATTGGTTCGTCGTATTGCGAAATTTGGTATCCTTTGGGTAGATCTGGGTAAAAGTAGTGTTTGCGGTCGAATTTGGACAACTCGCGCACCTGAGCGTTCAAGGCTTTGCCGATTTTAACCACACTTGCGATGGCCGCACGGTTAGGTACTGGCAGGGTACCAGGGTGGGCCAAACAAACCGGGCAAACCAGGGTATTGGGCTCTTGTACGTCTGGCTGATTGGCGCAGCTGCAGAACATTTTGCTGGCCGTAGCCAGCTCCACGTGAATTTCTAAACCAATAATTGGAACTAGTTTCATATGGGCCTATCCTAGCATGGGCAGGGCAAAAATAAAAGCCCCCGCGAGGGGGCTTGGTACGTTGTGCTTAGTTGGATGCTGGTGGTAAATTTTTTAGATTTTCGTAAATAATTACGAGCGGAATTATTGTTAATGGAAATGCAAAAGTGCTAACTAAGATAGACAAAATGTTAGCCAAAAACCAACTGCCCTGAAGATTAATTCCGGCAAAAAAGCCCACCGGAATTAGCAAAATTTCAGAGACAGATTTGCTGATAAAGTGGGCGACGACAGAATAGGCTATGCTCCAAAAGAACATTTTCCACCACCGACCATGTAATAGTGCGGCACTGGTTTTGTAAGCCGCCCAACCGCGGATGCCGTCAATGGCCAAAGCGGGGAAAAGCAAGCAGTAGCGAATGTAAAGCCAAAAAAATAGAGGAAAAAATAAGGGTGTGAAAGCCAAGGAAGCCCAAAAAGAGTGTTCAAGAAGTGGGACAAATACCTGTGGTACGTTAAAATGGCTGGTGACGCCGATGACAAGGAGAATGATGGGGAGTAGAGTAAGTAGTAATGGCAAAATCAGTGGGAGAATTGTGTAGATGGATGGCCAGAGCAAGCTACGGGCTGTGTGGAGCTCATCGGTCATGGTTTGGCGAGGTTGACCAGTGTAAGCGCGATACACCTCGCGTATAAGCGCAATTGTCAGCATTAAGGATCCTAGGCTGGTGATGAAGATTATCCCAGAAGTGAGGATGAGTGCGGACAGCTGTGGTGTTACTCTTTCGTCGGCCGTGTTCAAAAATTCAGACCCCAAAAAAACTACCGAAGCCGCGAAATCTATTATAAGCAAAGCGGCCAAACTTAAAGCATATTTGGCCATCAAACCTAAATTTTTAAAATACGTACGAAAACTTTGCGTAATAATGTATCCAGCAGAGAGCTCGGCCATAGACGTTAATTACTGGTTAAACGGGGAGCGATGTGACTCCAAATAAGTTCGTGGATTGCTTCGCGCGACATGATTTCGCCGGTGGGTGCGCATTTGACCAGAGTGAATTCGGAGAATCGTTCAGCCATATCGAGGTAACTGGTCTCAGCCGCTTTTAGGTGGTTGAGGTCAGCCTCGTGAATGTCGCGTTTTTTGCCTTGTAAATATGCGCGATCATCTTTTTTATCAATGAGCGCAGACGCAACTTCGGCCGGCACGTGCAAAATTAAATTCACGTCAGGTTTTGGAATACCAAAGATAGTATACTCCAAATCACGCACCCAAGCAAAATATTTGGCGCGTTCGTCGGGGTCAGAAATTTTGCCGCCCTGGTGTCCCATGTTTGAGCCAACGTAGCGATTGGCAATTACCACCTTGCCTTCGGCTAACCATTGTTTCATTTCGGCGCTCGCAGCGTAACGGTCGGCGGCGTAAAAAATTGACGCGCGGTACGCCCCAACTTCTTCGGCTGTGCCGTATTTACCGTGCAAATAATCTTCCACCATGGCGGCACTGCGTTCGCCGTAGCGAGGGAAGCTAATGGCTTGCACAGCGTGTCCTTCGGTTTTCAGGCGCTCCACCAACAAATCCGTCTGCGTGCCTTTGCCTGATCCGTCCGTGCCCTCGATCATGATAAATAGGCCGGGCATATTATTTTTGGTAAGTGACAAAATCAAATGTACCGTGTGGTTCGATGTTGATTTTTTTCCAGATAGACTTATTGATCGCCGGAAAAAAAGCATCACCATCAACATTTTTGGGTACGTGAGTAATATACAATGTGTCTGCTAGATCAATTGTGGCACGATATATTTCGGCACCACCGATTATCATTATATCTTCATTTTTGTGGGCTGCTAAGGCCGTTGTTATGTCTGAATATTTTTCAACACCAGCTGGAACTAAAAAATCAGTTTGCCTAGTAATCACAAGGTTTAAACGATTTGGCAACGGGCGAAATTTTTCAGGCAATGACTCCCAGGTTTTGCGGCCCATCAGAACAATTTTACCTGCAGTTAGTGATTTGAAGTGTGCTAAATCCTCGGGAATGTGCCAGGGTAATTTTCCGTCTTTGCCGATACAGTTATTTTCGGCAACCGCCGCAATTAGGGCAATACTCATACCGCAATTTCAAAACTTATTTTAGGGTAACTATCGTAACCAATTAATTGGGATTGTTCGTAAGTCCAATCAAAAATAGACGCAAAATTTTCCGTGGCTATGGTTGGTAGCGCGTATTTATTTGGATCTCGGGTCATTTGTTCGCGTGCGCCCTCAAGATGGTTTTTGTAAATATGAACGTCTGCTAAAAAACCAACTAATTTTCCTTCGCGCAACCCAGCCTCTTTGGCCAATAGGTGCAGTAATAAGGCGTAACTCGCGATGTTAAAGGGGAGACCGAGCATAGTATCCACTGAGCGCTGATTCCACAATAAATTTAGCCGTTCATTGATGACCGTTACCTGAAAGGCGTAATGGCATGGGGGTAGACCCATTTTACCAAGAGCGGTTGGGTTCCAGGCACTAACAATCATGCGTCGATCATGTGGGTTTGTTTTAAGGGCGTCAATGATTTTTTTTAACTGGTCAATTCCTTGGTTTCGATAATCATTGTTGTAATTATGGTACGGTGCCCCAAAGTGACGCCATTGGAAACCATAGACTGGTCCTAAGTCTCGTTCAGCAGCCATCATTGCTTTGGCTTCTGGACTATGACCGTAGGGGGCTTTGGTGGGATTGGCCCATTCGTCCCAAATATGATTGTTACGTTCTTGTAACCATTGTTTGTCAGTAATGCCTTTGATAAAAAATTCTAATTCACTCGCAATTACTTTGAAGGGCATTTTTTTACTCGTTAGTAATGGAAAGCCGTTTTGCATGTCATGTTCAAACATGGCTCCAGCGATTGCCAAAGTGCCAGTACCAGTTCGGTCAGTTTTTTCCTCGCCCTGATTGAGGATTTTTTGAACAATATCGTGATAGGCTTGCATATTGGCTGTGTTAACTACCAGTGGTACCAAACCCGCCGCGACTAGGGTCAGTCATTTCCGCGACTTCGTTCCACTCCATTTGGTCAACGCGCAAAAAAGCGGCTTGGCCTACGCGTTCACCGCGTTCAACACGTACTTCTTGGTCAGTAAAATTGTAAACTTGATACAAAATTTCGTCAGTCGGGCCGCAGTAATCCTGATCAATAATCCCAAAGCCCTGGAGTAGGCACAGGCCTTTTTTGCTGGCAGTGCTGGAGCGGGTGACAATGCTTAGCAAGTAACCAGGTGGGATTTTAATAATAAGGTTGGTAGGGATTTTGGCCAATGATTTGGCTGGAATCACCATGTCTTCGCGACTGTAAATATCGAACGCGGCTGCGCCTGGTGTTTGGTACGCAGGCAGGGGGAGGGTGGTGTCGATGCGTTTAATGGTGACTTGCATATTAAGAATATTTGGCAATTAAAGCGTCGAGTTGTTGGTGTAAATGTTCGGCCGCGCCATTGTTATCAATTCGCTCTTGCGCTTTTTCGACCACCTCGGCAATGGTTAATTCAGTTGAGCGTTGTTCGTCGGCTAAAAATTGTTCAAAAGTTTTGGTTTGGTCATCGGTGTTTTCGGCCCGCTGAATTAGACGTTCGTAGCGTATTTTTGGGTCAGCGGCAATTTCGACCAAGACAAATTCGGGGCGCGCAAACAGAGCGGGTAATTCTTGAACACGGCGAATGCCATCCAGAACAATAATTGGGTTCGGATCATTAAGCGCGTCTTGCAACAGGGTGTTTGTGAGAATATCGTGGCCAAAACCTTGGCGAATAACCTCGGACATGGTCACCATGTGTTCGCGCGTTTGGTCCAAATACAAGCGGTCTAACAGGTCACGCAACACAGATGAAAATTTGTACGACGTGGCCCCGTGCCGTTCACGCAAATACGTTTCGGCCGTACCTTTGCCACTCGAAATTCGACCAACGAGGCCAATAATTAGTTTGCGTGACATAATTACGTTAAAAGTTTTTCCACATTTGGCTGGCGCGTGGTTTCATGTCGCCGGCGTATTTACTGTTATTCACTTGGGAGTAGGGGACTTCGCAGGGGCTGGAGATTTTTTCAAAAGCCATTTGCGCAATTGGCATTTTGTAATACAGCAAAATTGGCATGTTGGCGACATTGCACAATTCAAGGGTCATTTTGAGTTTATTGCCTGGGTCCAAAAAGCCCGCGGTGACGTGAATAAGTAAGCCCATGCGGCCAACTGAACTTTTGCCTTCTAGGCGACCAACATATTCGGCCGACACACCAGTGGTTTCGTAAATTAAACCGAGCGCAAATTCACCAGGGTGTAGCACAAATGGACGGTCTTCGCTAATGGTGACCGAGCGCATGAGCGGGTCAATGGGTTTTTTGGGGTCGATGACGTAGTTTTGGGTGGTGTCGAAAATCAGGAATTCTTTGTCGAGGTGCAAATCAATCGAGGCGGGTTGGATGTATTTGGCGTCAAAGGGGTCGACCGAAATATCGCCGGCAGACAGGGCTTTTTTAATATCGGTATCTGATAAAATCATACAAAAAAATTAGGCTGTCCGACCTATTGTAGCAGACCGCCCTAGGGGGCACAATACCAAAACACACCAGGCGAAACTGATGTTTTTTGGAGATTGGCGCGGGAATCAAAAATGACTCAACCGCGCCAAAAAGGAAGGAGGTTACATAACCGTGAAGGGGATCGTGTCTAGATACATGAACCCTTTGCCAGAGTCCACGTAGATGCGGATTTCCCAGTTACCGGTCCAGACGCCCGCGGCCGTGGGCCAGAAGTGGCTGTACTGCCAGCCCCATTTGCCCACGTCGTTCCAGCCCCACTCTTCGGGCCACTGGTACACGCCATCGCGCCACCACTCGGCCTTGAAGCGGTGGTTGTTCCAAACATTGACCAGTCGAACCAAGGCCTGAACCGTGTCACCAGTCTTGAAAACCGTGTTTGGCCAGGTGCAGGTATAGAGCCAGTTGGTGCTGGCACCACCCGTCACCGGGCCGTAACAGGTTTGCCCTTTCTGACTGTAGGTGTAGCCAGTCGAGTTGCCCGTCACCGTGAACTTGACTGTTTCCAGGGGCGCAAAATCAACCTCGGGGTCAGCTCGCACCGAAAACCGGAACTCCCAATTGCCGGGCTGGGCGCTCGACAACGTGGGCCAGAAGTAACTACGGTTCCAGCCCCAGACCGGGTCCACGTAGATTTTGTCACCCGCCCACTCCCACATGTAGACGTCGTTGCGATACGCCGTCACCTTGTAGGTGTGGTTGGCCTTGACGTCCGACAAGTAGATCAAGCTGGTAACCGTGTCACCCTCTTTGAACGTCGTCGTCGGATTGTTGCAGGTGTAGATCCAGTTTGTGTTCGCGCCGCCCGTAATCGGACCCTTGCAAGTCAGACCGTTTGGCTTGAAGTTGTACGCGATGTGCGTCTTCATGAACACATCAGGGTCGTACCAGTCGTTGTAGACACACCCAGTGTTCGCGTATCCACCGTAGTACCAGCCACCGTCGCAGGCAAAGTTCTCGCCGTACTTGCTGTACTCACCCTTGTGGATACCGAAGTGGCTGTGTGGAGCCCAGCCACCGTTGTTGGACTTGTCAGCGATGTAGCCGATCGTCATGCCTTTGCCGATGGTTTGACCAACTTTGACTTGCAGTGTGCTGGCGAACATGTGACCCACGATCGGCGTCACACACTCGGTGCCAGTCCAACACTCCAGAATGACAGTGCCGCCGTAGCCGTTCTTGCTCTTGGCCAGCTTGACCACACCAGAGCAAGGCGCCTTCACGGCCGTGCCAATGGCAGCCGTGCTCGGCATGCTGTCTGCACCGAGGTGGGGGGTGGACTTGAAGCAAGTACTCCAGTACTTGTTGCAGTTGGTCTGCCAGTTGTCGAGCGGCCACTGGAATGTGGTCGCCTGGCCCGTCCCACAGATGGCGAAAGCCATCCGCGCGAACAGGCAGAAGAATGCGAGAATCACTTTACTACACACGGTTTACTCCTGTTGGTTTTGCGTTGTACGATCACGAACAAAATTGTAAGTGTGTACCCTCCTTGTAAAGAACGTTTAAGAGTGAGTATCACTCCTCCTCAGCACTTCATGACTTGCTGAAGATTGTGACACTATAACTC
>CAYMID010000021.1:0-15062 GCA_964390625.1 uncultured Gammaproteobacteria bacterium
TGCGCAAAACCATGGCACTAATTTCTGGTGGCGAAAAAGTCTTGTCCCCCATTTTCACTTTTGGACGATCACCATCGGCCACCACTTCGAATGGCGAGTGCTTTTGCATGTTTGCCACTTCGGCATCACTGTAACGACGACCAATCAAACGCTTAATCGAATTAAGTGTATTCTTTGGGTTGGTCACCGCCTGACGCTTCGCCAACTGCCCCACCAAAATTTCGCCTGTTTTACTCATCGCAATCACCGATGGCGTGGTGCGATGCCCTTCTTTATTCTCGAGCACCTTTGGTTGGCCACCTTCGATGATGGCCATGCACGAGTTTGTTGTTCCCAAATCGATCCCTAAAATCTTTGGCATATAGATATGGTTATAAACACTATTAATCAACTAAAATAACATCTTTGATAAACTCCTCAATTGATTTTGCGCCCTCTTCGTTGCCGCAAAGTTGAGAAATATAATAATTATGTTTTTTACCAATGATTTCATAATTCCAATCCATGCACATACCAAAATCACTGGTTTTAACTACGGTAACGCTGCCGATCTTTAACACTGCTTGCTCAGATTTTTCCGCTCCCCCCTCTTGCTCATTTTTGCCTTCTGCTAAAACAGCTTCTGCAGTTCTTGGCTCTTTAACCAAAATTGTTCGCGTTCTCATTGCGCCGCAATATCCACCCTCCCACAGCCCCGTGTATATTGGCCCAAATTCAATTTTGGTTTTTGTCTTATTTATACTGAACGGTGGTACTGTATATTTTTCGTTTCCCCATTTTTGATTATATGGAAACTTCATCGTTATACCCAAATCTTTATCACTATAGTCTATCTTGGTGTTTGGTAGATCGTAATTAAATATTTCTTTACATAATTCTTTTTGATTTTTTTCCTGAAAATCCGAATCCAAGATTACCTTTTCGTTATCACGAAATTTAATCGTAGCAATTGTAGATTCTAATTCCTTGACTAAGACCCCTGCCTTGTATGTCACACCGTCCACAGTTGTATCAACGCATTCTGCCCCAAACACATAGGTGGCCTCTGGCCCATAGACAAAGTATGAGACATACGGACAGTAGGAAGAACCCGCTCCTGGAAATTTTTTAACTAAAACTTGATGTTGGCCAATTGTCTTTTTCTCTACAGTGTAATTGTCTATAATACCTACTTCAATTTGACTATTTTTGTTTTCTTGTAACGCAGCGTAATCCTCTTCTACGGTACTTGTTGGTAAAATCTGGATCTCATATGTACGACGAAGTTCTGATCCAGAATTTGGAAATTTTCTGAGCGGTCCAAAGCCAAGCGTATCATGACCGCGAGGACCTTCGCCATATTCAACGGGCCTTGTTAGATCTACTGGAGCTAAACTAAACCCACAAAAACTCCAAACGTCATTGTACGGGACGTCAAACGATATACTACCAGTATTATCCCGGTATTTTACAATTCTATTCGAAGCTTCATACCCCTTTGCTAATTCTTCCGCTGCGCAAACAGTTTTACCAGGAAATAGCTGGCGCATGTTCCCGGTTAAAACGATTTTTCCGTCAATATCCTTTGAAGCAGATTTTGCCAATTGTTCAAAATTAGGCGGTGTCTCTACGGTTACAGGCGTGCCAGTGACCACAGTGTTCGTATAAGTTGGCAATGTTTTTTCGGTTTGAGTTGAATTTTTACAACCAAATCCTAGTAAAATTAAACCGACACCAAGCGGGAGCAAATAAATGTTTTTCATAGTTATTTCTTATCATTCTTAACAATCCTTACACTCACCTTTTTGGCCTTTGGCGCGTCGATTTTGGGGCAATTAACTTTTAAAATCCCCTCTTCGAATTCGGCCGTCACAGCGTCCTCATTAACGGACACTGGCAATGGCACCTGGCGAAAAAACGAACCACTGCGAATTTCTTTGCGATAATAATTTTTCTCGTCAACCTCGTGCACTTTTTTACTTTCGCCCGAAATGGTCAGCACACCTTTTTCCACGGTCACTTCTACATCGGCTGGATTCATGCCTGGCAGTGCTGTCTCAACAATCAGCGATCCGTCTTTTTCGTACATGTTGAGCGATGGTACAAACCCACGGTGCACTGCCAAGCTATTAACCGGCAATTGGCCGAGCATTTCCTCCATGTCTTGCATTGGGTCAAAGCCCTGGTAACGAATGAGAGACATATACAATAATTATTCAGCTTTCTTGGCAACCACCACTTTGGCCACCTGCACTACTTTGCCTTTCATAGTGTAGCCAGGAGTAATTTCGCGGATAATCGTGTGTTCTGGCGCTTCACTCGCCTCTTCGGCCATTGATTCGTGACGGGTTGGGTCAAATAGTTCACCCACTGTTTTAATTTCTTCCACTTGGTGCGCTTTCAAAATCCCGCCAAATTGCTGCATGATAAATTCCACGCCACGCTTCCAATTAAGCCACGCTTTACCCGCATCGCCATCTAATTCTGGTGGGGTAAATTCCATCGCTTTTTTGAAATTGTTGTACACCGGAATAAACTCCTCGATCACACGCAACTCACTCCAGGCGGCCCAATCTTTTTTCTGCTCCTCGACTTCGCGCTTTAAATTCTGATAATCAGCCTGCGCGCGCTGCCAACCTGCTTTGTAATCCTGGTTATCACCAGTCCCATTTTTATTGACTAAAAATTGCTCAATCACTTCGCGTGATTTTGGTTCGAGTTTTTCTTCGCGCAACCACTCTTCGGGTTTAAGCCATTTAACTTCGGCCACTTCGCGGCCGTCCATTTTGATTTCATCAGCACTACTAGCCAATTGGGCGCGAACCTGCAAACTAACAAAGTGACCTTTTTTGGAAAAATATGGCAGGTCAATTAAATTCGCGGCGGTAATCAATTCAACTTTATCAACTTCTAGACCAGTTTCTTCGCGGACTTCACGTTTGGCTGCCTCCACCCAGGTCTCACCATAATCAATGTGACCACCGGCTGGAATAAACATGCCATTCCATTTGGGTGAGCCAGCCAACATTAGGCGGCCATCGCGATCAAAAATATAGACACCGACGGTAACTTTTGGGCGAATCGGTTCTGTTTGTACTGATTCAGTCATATTAACGTGATAATTCCAAAATTAAATTCATTAGGCTGTGCCCTTTGGCATAATCCAAACGTAACGGCCCAATAATGTTAATAATAATATCGTGTGGTAACCGTGCCGAAACCAGACTAAAGTGTTCGCCTAGCGGGTTGGCGCTACCCACCAAAATCATTGGGGCGGGGGCGGTCACGCGCGCAAACAAATCACTCATTAATTCTTCGGCTTGGTCAAACATGGCCGAGGCATTGATGGCGTAATCAGCATTGCGGAATTCGGGTTGCGCAAATAACCCCGATAAACCGGTGTAATACACGCGATCGCGACCAAACGCCACAATCACGGCGTTTTGCATTTCTTCGGCCAAAGTTTTGCTGGCCATTTTTACCCCCTCGTCGCCCACAGCCATATGCGCGATTTGTTCAAACGCGGCGCGCAGTTTTTTGGGCGCCACGACTGGGGTCATTAGCTTATCCACATACAATCGGTACCCCTGTTCGGTGGGAATACGGCCAGCCGAGGTGTGCGGGTGCGTCAAATACCCAGCTTCTTCTAGGTCGCGGAGTTCGTTACGCACCGTGGCGTCGCTCATATCCAAGTCATACTCGGATACTAAAAATTTCGACCCCACTGGCTCGGCGGTTCGAATAAAGCTTTCGATAACTAGTTTAAGTAAGTTTTCCTGGCGGGTTTCCATAGACCCAAGCGAATTAGCACTCAATCCTACTGAGTGATAATATACCAGGCCCCAAAAAGGGTGTCAATATACCCCCCAGGAACTGTCCTTTCACCTTTAACGTAATTAAATTCCATTACTTTAACCGGAGGGATAAGGAAGCTGCCCCAGTAAATTTGGAACAAAAAAAATCCCGCTAAACGGGATTTTTATGGCTAAAAGAATTATTCCGCAGCCTTAATCTTGGCCCCACCAGTAATGTCTGATACATCACTAAGGAGCACGTTTTCCACAAAAATCCCGCGGGGATAAAAAATACTTTCGAGTTCATTTTTGAGTTCCTTTTCCACATCATCACGGCGCATACCCATGATCTCACCGGCCTCGAAATGGCTGGCGACCATGCGCACCCGACTACGCACTGTTGGACGAATAATTTTAGCCACAAAGTCCTCGCCAATAGTTTGCCAGAGCTGCGGAATTTGTTGGATATCTAAACGCAACAACAATGTACCCTCGAGCGCAACCTTGTGATTATCCGACGAAACCGCGGCAACTGGCACATCACCCATCGCCTTTTCGTAAGCAGGATTAAAATCGCGCGAAATACTGTATTCCAAAGTTTGGGTATTGAATAACTTGGCCTTTTGCCAAAATGGAATCTTGAAGTGCAAACCTGGGGTCAAAACTTTTTTAAGTACCCCGCGTCCAAGGTCATACACGCAAGCTACGTAGCCTGGTGGAACATTAATAAACAGGCCTTTGAGCACATCCTCAACCACGAACGAATACATTAATTTATCCAGGGATTCTGACATATAAATGGGTTAGCCTAGTGTTCTTCGACGGCTTTAATAATTGGTTTGAAAAACAGTTTAGCAAATACGGTAAAAATAAGCGAGAAGGCCAGCGAAGCTAACACGAACAGCGATTTAACCATTGGCAACCACCACAACGCTGCGGCGATAAAAATCGGAAACGCCACAAAATACAGCAAGTCAGAACTGTTAGCCGGCTTTTTGCGCATTTCAAAATAAATTTCGAGTGCCAACCAAATACCAACCACACCAGCCCATAGGACATTGTGCCGTTCACCCAATTCAAAACCGTAAAACACCGTGTTAATGCGTCCTGGAAAATCCACGGTTGGGTATAGCAAACGAACAATCTTGTCGCCCGTAATGCCGCGCAAAAAGACTTGATACAGCAAAATAAACACCAAGACTTGCACCCCTAAAACTACAAACTTGGCCCATGGATACACACGACGTTTGTGTAAGATACGACGAATTTCTTGTTTTTTTATGACTGGATCTTTTTGGTACTCCTTTTCGAGACGAGCTACCTCGGCGTACAGAGCCTGATTTTTGCGCTGTTGTTTTTCGCTCACCACTGTAAATGGCAACAACACGATACGCAATAAAATCGTTAAATATACCACTGCCCAACCTAAATTTTGGTTAGTCCAGTCATTGTAAAGCCAAATCAGCAAATTGAAGAGCGGCTGATAGAGGTAATCGTGCCAAATTGAAGCAAACATAATGCTTATATTGTAGCAAAAAAACTATGGTAACGCAAGCTAGACGCGTTCCCACTCCTGCACCTGTGCCAGGTATTCGTCTTTAATTTGGGCAAAATAGGCTTGCACAGCTTCGTATTCGTTAGGCACGCGACCATCTAGAATGGCTTCTTCTAGGGCCTTTTTAATTCGACCAACGGTTGGACCAGGCTTAAGACCGCACTGAGCCATAATCTCTTCGCCGCGCACTGGTGATTGGAACGCACGCAGTCGGTCTTTTTCCATTACCTCGGCAATGCGCGCATCGAGCAAATCATAATTTTTCAAACGGCGCACTTTCTTTTGCGGATTACCGGTTGTAATATCAGCGCGACACAGTGTTAACAGGTCTTGTAAGTCATCGCCTAAATTCACAATCAAACGACGCACTGGACTATCGGTTACACCATCGTCCATAATCGCGATTGGGTACAAATGCCAACGCACTAACTTGGCCACATACTCGGTGTCGGCCTTGCTAAAGCGCAAGCGGCGCATAATTTGACGTACCATTTTTTTGCCCACATGTTCATGCATGTCAAACGTCCAACCACGGCCTGGTTGAAATTGTTTGGTGTCTGGTTTGGCAATGTCATGGAGTAAACCAGCCAAACGCAACAGCGGCTTGGGATTCCAGCTGGCAATATTGTCGACCACTTTAAATGTGTGCGAAAGATTATCTTTGTGTTGGTAACCATACAAATCTTCCACCCCCTCGAGCAGCGACACTTCGGGCAAAAATTCGGCAAACAATTTGGTTTCGTGCAAAATATAGAGCCCAATCGATGGTGTATTAGTGGCCATTAACTTCATGAGTTCTTCCTGCATGCGCTCGGCCGAAATAATTTTGAGCCGGGTGGCGTTGCGGGCCAATGATTCGTAGACACTGTGCTCGATGGCAAAACCAAGTTGCGCGGCAAAACGCGCTGCTCGTAACATGCGGAGCGGATCTTCGGAAAAGGTTTCGTCTGCATCCAGCGGCGTACGCAGAATTTTATTGCGCACATCAACTAAGCCATTAAACGGGTCAATGATCGTAGCGCTCAATTCCCCGTCAAGCACTTCGCGCGCCATGGCATTGACGGTAAAATCACGACGGGCCAAATCTTCGTCAAGCGTAGTGGCTTGCACAACGGGTTTTCGTGAATTTGGCTGATAGGCCTCGCGACGGGCACCGGCAAATTCAACTTCTTTTACACCTTCAAACTCAGCGTCATTTTCTGGCACTGCGAACACAAATCGGGCTGTGTCAAAATCCAGAAATTCAACCAACGAACCTGCTTCCTCGCCCAACATTTCGGCAAATGCCCGCGCAAATTCAAGTCCACTACCAGCCACAACAAAATCAATGTCTTTTTTGAGTTTACCTGGTTGCAACACCTCGTCGCGCACATAGCCACCCACTGCATACACCCGCACGCCAAGTTGCTGTGCAATTGTGCTGACATTTTTAAAAATATTTGTTTCAATCATATTACAAAAGCACCCACAAAATTAGGATGCCAATAAGCACGCGATACACCACAAATGGCATAAAGCTCCAGCGCTGGACAATTTTTAGCAAAAATTTAATTGCGACCACACCACTTAGCGCGGCAGCTAAAAATCCAATGAGTAGCGTACCAGCGCTATCCCCGACCCCGGCCTCAATGGTTTTGACCAAGGCATCGGCCCCAGCGAGGGCGGTAATTGGAACACTCATTAAAAAAGAAATCTCGGCTGCTTGCGCGCGCGTGAGTCCGCTGAATAAACCAGTGGTCATGGTAATACCAGACCGTGAAGTGCCTGGAATTAAAGCCACTGTTTGCGCCACACTCATGGCCACAATATTTTTGATTGGCGGTGTATTTTCAACTGGCTTCCGTTTGCGTGCATACCAATCGGCTGCTCCCAACACCAAACCCCACAGGATTAAATTTGCCCCAACCACCAGTGCATTGCGGTCATTGGTTTCGAGTAGCAAACCAGCGATTGCTGCTGGAATTGCACTAAACGCAATGGTCCAGGCCAAAGTTCGCTCGTTTTTTAATTCAATTTGGCGCGAACAGGCCGCTTTTAATAAACTCCACAAACGCACGCGAAAAAACCACACCACGGCCACGAGTGTGCCAAGATGAAGAAATAGATCAAAACCAACTCCTTGGTCGGCCCAACCCAGCAATTTAGGGACAAAAATCAAGTGTCCGGACGAGGACACAGGCAAAAATTCAGTCAGCCCCTGAATCAGGCCCAGGACAATGGCTTGCAAATAGGTCATAGCTAAGGCTCAGTTTAGCAGATTTTAGGGAAAAATCAACCTATCTACGACCTTGACAAAATCGCTTAAATTAGCTATATAGTGAGTGTCCGGCCAAGCTACCAGAACACCAAGGGGGGTCAACCATGACACACAGAATGAGCGGTCTGAGGATTCTGATCATCGAACCAGACCAGAGTTTTCGCGAACAAATCCAAGAGTCGATGCGGGCTCAAGGCCACGCGGTCACGGCGAGCCAATCGATTCGCGAGGCACCTCAACTCGAGGAAACCTCGGTCGACGTGATCATCGGCGAAATTTCCGTCATCAGTTATGCGCGCATACAGCGCCTAAAGGGATGCAGGGTGGGAAAAGTTATCGTGGTCACGACAAATCGCTATGGCGCAATCGCTCGAAACTACGACGGTACCGCCTTTGCTATTATCCCAAAACCCAGCACACCCAGGGAGATCAAGGCTCTCATCCAAAAACGACAAGCGCAACTGTAACGAGGCTGGCCGAACACCACCCTCTCAAATTCAAAATCAAAATTTATTTTACTTGCATAATCTCACGAGCCTCATGCCAATACGCGGGCTCGTTTTGTTTTTCTTTCATAAAATACCACCACTCTGCGCCCCACCAATACACACGTGGTGACCCAATATGTTCGGCCACCCACGCGTGACGCTCTAACCGCTCGGTCGGAAATAATTTAGTCTGTGCTTCGGCCGACACAGTCAGGGGCGTGGCGCGCGTAAACCAAGGTTCGCCCTGCAATTCAGCAATGTAAATTTCGGCGGCGGCTGTTCCCCGCAACCACGCGGCTAAGGCAAAAAACTTTGGTGGCACCCAATCATAGTACATTGGCCAACCATTGGGAAAATTTACCACGCGGTATAACGTAGTTCCAAACCAATCACCTGCGGCCAAGGCTTCGCGCCATGTCCCCAATTCGCCGCTATCAGTCATTAACACCGGGTGAATCTGATCAATACTGCGCACCGCCGCCACTTCGTCTGACACAACATCACGATCAAACAAATCACATTCACCAAATTCAAACGGGATAAACGGTTCATTCTCAACTTGCCACATTTCCAAAGCAGGGTGACTATGATAATGTTCAACCACCCCTTTGGCATAATTTAGTAAAGCAGTTTTACGTTCGGCAACAGTAATAGTGCGCGCCCAAATTGGCCAACGACATTCAGGCCAGCGTGGTGTTTTTTGACCAATGGCCAAGGTTACCAAAACTCCGCGTTTACCAGCCTCATCTAACAGCCAATCAGTCTCGGCCCAATTAAATTGGCCTTGCGCCGGCTCAACCGTTGGCCATGCTGCCGAAAGACGAACATATTTTGGTTGCAATTCGGTTAAAATATCCAAGTATGTTTTTTTCCAATCCAAACCCAATTCCTGCGTCCGCTCAACACTAAACGTAAGGCCATACGTCACGGGAGTATGACGCAAACTGAATATCCAGCCAATTGCCAAAAATCCAAAAAATAATACTAACAATGTGGTAATTATTCCTTTAACAGTGCGGCGTAATGAGATCATACTAGGCCACCAAAAATACCCCCACAATCACCAAAGCAAGCGCAGTACTCTCGAGCCATAATTCGCGCCGGGACACAAATTCGCGAAACCAAGCTGGTCGCCACGCATTAAGTCCCAAAATACCAACAAACATTAAGGCATACTGTAATCCCGCCAAGGCATTAACAATAGACACACTGCCCAAAGCAATCGCATATTGAATCGCACTATTGGCCACCACACTCAGTACCTTGGTAATCGCCACCACTGTGAGCGGGTGGTGTTTACTGGTTGATTTTTTGGAAATTGCAAACGAACGCCACACTGCTGGCGCTCCCAACAACAGGATACCAAATACACCAATGGTAAACCGAGTCATCACAAATGCGGGCAAAAAATCAGCTGCATTGTAGACTGCTTTGGCCGTTAGGTGTGACACTGCGAACAAAATCCCAGACACAATTCCCCACACATAACCACGATGCCACCCGCGGTGCTGGCTGGTTTCTTCACGTGCTAATAAAAATGAGGCTGCAGCCAAAACAGCGCAGCCAATTATTTGCCGTGATGTCAGTGCTTCCTGCAACCAAATATCGGCCCCAGCCAATGTCCCTAGCGTAATCACTGCGCCAACAAACGGATCCAAATGACTCGCTTCGCTTTGTCGCAGGGCAATAAACATTGTCCATAACGCTGCCCCAAACGCAAACCCCGAAACGACTGACAAAGCCACCAACAGTGGATCTGTCAGGAGTGGTACAAACCACCAGGCTAACCCGACTGCTAATAAAAAAATCGTCGAATAAAACGTATACACCACTGGTTGTTTAAGCTCGGCCGACAAAATTCGCTTATCCAAAATAAACACCACTGCTAGCAGCGCATACCCAACTAAGGCAGCGGTAAACCACATATTATGTAAGTAAATTCAAAACATTATTGGCCCCATCACTGGGCAAACGACGAGCATTTTGTGCCGCCTGCACCAATCGGCCATTATGCAATAAAGCGCGCAACCAAGTGATTGTTTCTCTTGGGTCACCCTGATCAATACCTACGCCGTAATGCTGTAACCACGCCCGATTACAATGTTCTTGCGAGCCTAGCGGTTCTGCCATAATAATAGGCATTCCTAAGCCCGTATAAAACGAAAGCTCACTCGGTTTGGTCCACAATATATCGGTATTTTTGAGAATGGTATTAAACTTAGCAAAGTATTCCGTTTTGTTATCGGCAAAAATAATGCGGACTGAATCGTTGGGAACCTGCCAACGTTCCATCGCCTGAACAAAATAATCAGCCACCTCGCGGCGAGTGCCGGCAACTAAATTAAGGTGCATGGTGCCACGTGCTAACTCTGATCGCAAACTGCGCATAATCATGGCTCCGATCTCGCGCTGTGCACCCGCCCCACCAACACAAAAAGTAAGGGTAATAGGTTGACCGGTATGCAAACGCTGTAGCCGCGCCACCCAATCCTGATTAATTGTGCTGGTTAATTCGGCAGGCAAAGGAAAACCAGTGACCGTAATTTTATGCGGTAAAACACCATATTGCAGCAAATGCTCACGTACACCCTTGGTTGGTGCCAAAAAATGAATTTTGCTTTTGGCTGGATTTAATGGTGCCCACGCGCGACTAACCTCGGCATCACAGCACAATAAAAAAATTTCACCACCATACCCATGCATTTCGGCCATATAAGCCGGAATAAAAAACGAAGTTAGCAAAGGGCGTGGAGTTCGACTCAATTGCTGAATTAGTGCGCGACCCCAACCTTTTTTGATACTGCGATACACTGAACGCAACTGCCACGACGGTTCACTACGGTCACGACGTGGTGACAACGGTTCGATCCGTTGAAAATAATCCATGGCTGCAAACATTGCCGGTCCTACCAGCGGTAACTGATGCCAACGCGAAATCACTTCGTAGCCAGCCTGCATTGTGTGCCACCGTTTATAATCATGATCTGGAATACCAGTGTAAGTATTCGCATTTAACACCGTGGTGTGCAACAAATTAGCCACTGGAGCCAGGGCGCGTTCATGACCATAACCCATATCGACCGCAACCAAATGCGGGACCAGGCGACGATTAGTGACAGGCATATCGTACCCATAGTATACCACTTAGGGCCGACAAAATATAGTCTAAATAGTTGCAGCAAACACAGCTTGGAAAGCTGGGCGACTATTAATTGCGGCTAGCCAGCGTTGTACATTACCAAATTCAGCGATATCAATCTTAACCATCACCGCTCCACTGATCACCGAGGCGACATTTAAATCCGCAATCGTAAATTCAGACCCCACTAACCATTCCCTACCAGACAAAGCTTTGTCCAAAATTTCCACATAGTGTCTAGTGGTGGCCACACACTCGGCCGCACGCTCCTCGGTCAGAGGGCGACCATAATTCCGTAAAATCAAGGGCTCAATCACGTGGGCCACATTGGCCACACTCCAATAACTCCACTGAGCCACCAAACCTGTTTCTTGCGGTGTTCGACCACGCAATTCTGGTCTAAATTTATTGACCAGATACTCATTAATTGCCAGTGATTCCCACAAAATAAACTCGCCCTCCACCATTACCGGGACTTTGCCGTTTGGATTCAAAGCCAAAAATTCCGGTGATTTGTGTTGTTGGTTACGCATATCGACCGTCACCACCTCGTACGGCTGTCCCAATTCTTCCAAAAGCCACATGCAACGACCAGCGCTCGACATTTTACTACCGTAAATTTTAATCATAAATCTTAATTAGTATATAAGCATTTTTTAGTGGTTACATGTGCTGCAATCAAAAGTAGCAGTAATGTGCCGACAGCAACTACCGCGGAAATGGCTGGATTAACATCCGAATACCCAGTCGTAGACCAACGCAACAAATTAATAGTGTGGTGAATTGGGTTAAACAGGGCGACTTTAGCCCACATACCCGGCAACTGTGAAATTGGGTAAAACACACCGGCCAAAAAAATCATTGGCTGCATCACAAACGTGGTCATAAATGTGAGGGCCTCGAAATTTTTCGCTGGCATACCAAATGACACCCCAAGTAAACCAAATTGCAGACCAGTGAGCACCACAAATAGCAAGGCTAGGAGTGGATGCTGAATATTCATACCCGGAACAAACCAGGCTGTTAATAGCACTGTGACAATCAAGGTCACAACTGCGCGTGTGGCAGCTGCAAACGCAAACGCCACGCTCACAAGCCAAGGACGCAACGGCACCAGTTGCAAATCCACAATCGTCCCAACATTTTTGGCAATGATTAAGGCAAACGCTGGATTCGCAAAACTACTGTTAATAAGCGCCATGGACACAAGTCCAACATACACAAACGTCAGATATTGCATGCCACCAATCATTTGTCCGCCCGTGATAATCCCAAACACAGACAAATACAAGGCCACCGACACGATTGGACTAAAAATCGTATCAAGCCACAACTTACGAAAGCGCGCGACCTCGCGACCATATAGCGCCAAAAAACTCGTCAACATATTATTTGGTCAGAGTTAAGAAAATCGTTTCCAGCGACGCGGCTTCACTGCGCACTGATTTTAAATTGCCTTTGTAATGCGTAGTAAGCGCGGCTATATCTGCACCTAAATCTTTGAGCGGATATTCAAATTCTGTACCCACTGCACGCACGTCAGCCAGGTGTGAAACTTTACTATCAAATAATTCAAAGTGAATCGTGTTTTTGGAAAACTCAGCTTGCAAATCACGCAATCGACCATCACGAATCACTCGTCCACGATCAACCAGAGTAATGTATTCACACAGCTGTTCGGCCTCTTCCAAATAATGCGTGGTAAATAAAATCGTGGTTCCATTAGTATTTAAGCGACGCACTAGTTCCCAAATTTTTTGTCGCAAGGCCACATCCACACCTGCTGTAGGTTCGTCCAAAATTAATAATTTAGGACGATGTAGGATTGCTTTAGCAATCATGAGCCGCCGTTTCATGCCACCAGACAGGGTACGTGCCCGCACATCGGCTTTATCCAATAAATCAAGGTCAAGTAAGGCCTCTTCAATACGCGCCCTACGTTCACTAACCGGCACCCCATACATCCCCGAAAAATAATAGAGAACTTCCCGTACGGTAAACGCCATCTCGACCACCAATTCTTGTGGAACCACTCCGAGTAACTGTTTGGCTGCTTGAGTATCACTTTTAACATCATGACCAAACACAGTGACTGAACCGGCGGTTGGCGCCAGCACCCCACTAATCATACTAATGAGCGTGGATTTTCCAGCCCCATTTGGCCCAAGTAAACCATGCACACTCCCCTCCTTAATACTAAACGATACCGAATCTACCGCAGTCATTATTCCTTTAGGTGTCTCAAATCGTCGGACCACTTTTTGTATGTCTAATGGCAGCATAAAACAAAATTACAAACGAAAACCAGGCCAAAGCCAAAGCATAACCAGCCAAAACATCGCCAAGCCAATGCACACCCAAATATACTCGACTCCAACCAATCAGTAAACAGAACGCACTAGCAAAGACTGGTACCCAGCGTCGCCATACTGGCGAACGCAATTTGGGTGCCACGATCCAAACCACAATTAAAGCTAAAAGTGCTGCGGCTGTGGCATGCAAACTAGGGAAGCTTGAGCCTGAAACATTTATTACTGCAAACACTGGTCGAGGCAAATGCGTAGCCTGCTTAATCAAAAAACCAATTAACACCCCGCCTACCATGACCACCACCGGCAGCCACCGACCGATTTTATGTTCCATGCGCCACGTCCAGCCTAGTAGCACAACCGAAAGAAGAACGGCAGGTATTGGATTAAAAAATTGGGTAACCGTTGACCAAAATTGTAAACCAAATTCAGTTCGATTTTGAGCCACCCAATTACTAAATTCCCAATTTAAACGATAAAAATTTGGTGAATGTGTAGTGACATATGCCAGCAAAGCAAACGCGGTAATACCAGCCACATGTAATGCAATAGCCCCAATGGTTGATTCTGCCAACATTGTACGGTATTTTCGGTACCAATGCATTACCCCCCAACCCACAACCACGGCTAACAAGACAACCATAAGTGCGCGACCAAAATACGCTGTCGCAATTTGATAACTAGCTCCAGCCACATAACCAACTAATACTGAAATGGTCGTCCAAGCCACACCACCAATCACGTCAAACCAAAAAAATTGACGCGGCTTAACTCGTGCAGCGCCGGCCAAAAATGGAGCAAGAGCGCGGGTAACTGGCAAAAAACGCCCAATTACTAAAGTCTTACCTAAATTTTGGGCTAATTTTTTTTGCGTCGTTGTAATTGAATCTGGCGAAATAGACACCATTGCGCCTAACCGTTTAATCACAGTTAGACCATAATTACGACCCAACCAATACGCCAAACAATCCCCCACTATCGCAGCGAAAATTGCTAATCCGGTCACAATGATTGGATTCAAAATTTCAATACGCGCCAAAAAACCACTCGCCACTAAAATAGTTTGGCCTGGAAAAATTCCACCAATCACCGGTAGAGTTTCTAAAAAAGTCGCAGCCATAGCAATCCAATACCCCCAATGTTCAGCCACAGCAAAAAACCAATGTGTTATATTATCCATATTATCGTGGTGAAAAAATACTTGGCGCCACTGTTTCGCCAGCCAAATAGCGAGCAATTGTACGACCACCATACAATGAAGGTAGAATGCCAACACCATTGCAGCCTAAATTATAGTACAAAACCGGATTGCGTGGTTCCGGGCCAACGCACCGTAAGTTTGTGGGTGTATACCCCATCAAACCGTGCCACAAAAATTTAAAATTAAAATCAGCAGGCGCTAATTCATACGTACGACGTACAAATGCACCAATTTCAGCGGCCGCCTCGGTGGGATATGGGTGATCGGCTTTATACAAATTAGTATCGTCCATTAGCGCCTCGGGTCCACCAATGCACACCAAATTGTGCTGATTTTCTGC
>CAYMID010000022.1:0-14432 GCA_964390625.1 uncultured Gammaproteobacteria bacterium
CACCACTGACGGACCCTGCCAGACAGGGCGGCCCCACGGCCGCTGTCTGCCGCAGGCACCAAGGAGGACGGCCGGTGCGAGAACTTCTCTCCACCGGCCAGTCACATTAGGGACAAAGCTATTTGTAACTGATGCGACTAAATATAAAACCCCGATTGCTCGGGGTTTTATTGTTTTTATTTTTCTTTTGGCTTACACGCGATCGTATTCGTACATGGTCATCTGAGCTTGAATCTGCTTAGCCGTTTCAATCGCCACACTAACCACGATCAACAGACTAGTACCACCAATCACTAACGAACGTGTGCCAGTTAAGGCTTGCACTACCAAAGGCAAAATCGCAATCACCCCCAAAAACAGAGCCCCTGGGAATAACAAACGGTTCATAGTTTTGGCAATATACGTTTCAGTCTCTTTACCAGGGCGGACACCTGGAATAAACGCACCCTGACGCTGCAAATTCTCGGCCATTTTCTGTGGCTGGAAGACAACAGACGTGTAGAAGTACGTAAATCCAAACACCATGACAAAGTACAAAATACCGTAGAACAGCTGATTATTGAAGAGCTGAATTACCTCGGCCGCAGCCCGGCCGACCCAACCACTATGGCTCACAAAAAATTGGGCCACCAGCGGTGGGAACAAGACCACGGAAATTGCAAAGATAATTGGCACCACACCCGCCATATTGACGCGCAAAGGCAAACTACTCTTGGCACCGCCAAAAAAACGGTTACCGCCCTGTACTTGTTTAGCGTAGTTAATAGGGATATTACGCTGCCCCTCACTAATCACCACCACCCCAACAATTGTGACCACAGCCATCACGGCAAACAGGACGTATGTTAACAAATCCGAAGAATTGTAATTAACAAACAAAGTTTGCAACTGAGTTGGTAAGGCAGCAACGATACCAGCAAAGATAAGCAACGAGAGTCCATTACCAATCCGGCGTTCGGTGATAATTTCACCCAACCACATCAAAAAGATAGTGCCTGCAGTTACAGTAAGTAGTACACCCATAAACTGCCAGGTATTCAAATCACCCAGCAAACCAGCTTGCTGCTGACGCAACAATTTGATCATACTGAAGCCCTGCAAAAATGCGAGTGGCACAGTTGCCAAACGAGTATACATATTAATCTTCTGCTGGCCTGATTCGCCTTCTTTGGACATTTCTTCCAAACGAGGCACAATCATGGTTAAAAGCTGGAAGATAATCGAAGCAGTAATGTATGGACCAACACCCATCAAAATCACCGAAAAGTTCTGCATGGTACCGCCAGAAAACAAATTCAACAGACCCAAGAATTGGTTACTGGCAAGCACACGCTGCAAAGCGTCTGGATTAACCCCTGGCACTGGAATGTGTGCCGCCGCGCGGAACACAACCAGCATTAACAAGACAAACAAAATGTTGTTGCGCAGAGCCTTAATTTTCCAAACGCGCTGGAATTTTTCCCACATACGCGATAGTCAATAAACAGGCCGGACTGAGCCGGCCTGAAGGTTTAGAACACTACTTTACCACCGGTTTTTTCAATGGCAGCAACTGCGCCCTTGGAGGCCAAACAGCCCTGAACAGTAACAGCCTTGGTAAGTTTACCGCTAGCAACCACTTTAACACCGTTGTTAATGGTACGAACGAGGCCGCGCTTAGCTAGCCAAACTGGCGTGATTGTCTGGTTGGCAACAGACACGCGTTCCAGGGTAGTCAAGTTAACCAATTCTGGTTTAGCGTACATACTCTTGAAACCGCGGTTCTTTGGGACTTTCATCATGTTGCGGCGCAAACCCAGCACTTTCAGGCCACCGCGGCCACCGGTACGGGCTTTCTGACCCTTAGTACCTTTACCAGCGGTAGTACCCTTTTGCGAGGCATTGCCACGACCAACGCGACGAGCACCGCGTGTAATGCGACGACCCGGGTTAAGCGTGTGGAGGGATAATGTCATAGGAGTAAAAACTAGGCGTTAGCTTCAGCCTTTTTGGCAGGAGCGCGGCGCACCACACGTGGAGCCGATTTAGCTGGCGCAACTTCTTCGGTTACGGCTGGGCTAACCACTGGGGCCAATTTAATGCGGCCGGTCTTAAAGCGACCCAAAGCTGCAAACACTGCCTTAACATTAGCAATCTTGTTGTTTGTTTTGCCGAGCATTTTAGCCGAAACGTTTGGCACACCAGCCAATTCAAGTACGTTACGCACAACACTACCAGCAATAATACCCGAACCACGAGGAGCTGGCTTGATCATGATTTTAGCAGCCTTGAATTTGGCTTCAACGCGGTGAGGTACGGTTTCTTTAACTAGTGGAATGCGGATCATGTTCTTGCGAGCATTGTTTACCGCTTTCTCTACGGCTAATTGAACGTCCTTACCTTTGCGCACGCCGTAACCAACACGACCATTGCGGTCGCCAATCAACACACAGGCGCGGAAGCTGAGCTGCTTACCACCCTTGGTCACACGAGTAACGCGTGACAAATCAAGGATGAATTGATCAAACTCTGGCTTTTCTTTTGGTGGTCTGGGCTTGCGGTCCCGTTTTCCCTTTTCCATAGTCTGAGAATATTAAAATTGCAAACCGCCTTCACGAGCGCCTTCGGCCACAGCCTTAACGCGACCATGATAACGGAAACCAGCGCGGTCAAACACGATGGTGGTAATTTTAGCAGCGGCAGCAAGTTCAGCAATCTTTTTGCCGACCAGGTAAGCCTCGGCCATTTTACCAGTACGTTCACCAGCCTCGCCACCTTTGGCCATTGTTTTGCTGTGTACACTAACCAAAGTACGGCCAGTCGTATCATCAATCAATTGCGCAAAAATGTTAAGCAAGCTGCGGTGTACATTCAAACGTGGACGCTCTGCAGTGCCACTGACGCGGGCGCGGATGCGGCCCTGGCGCAGACGGCGTTTTTGTTGGGTAGTAGTCTTCATACAAAAAATTCAGTAGTCGATTAACCCTTAGCAGCCGTCTTACCAGCCTTACGGCGAATGGTTTCAGTTGCGTACTTGATCCCCTTACCCTTATATGGTTCAGGTTTTTTGACAGCACGTAACTTAGCAGCAACATTGCCGAGCTGTTCACGGTCAAAGCCAACCAAACGAATTTGATTCTTTTCAACCGTTGCAGTAATGCCAGCTGGAATTTGGAAAATAACTGGATGCGAGAAACCAACCTCAAGTTTAAGGTCTTTGCCTTGCATAGCAACGCGGTAACCAACGCCGTTGATTTCCAAATCCTTGGTAAATCCTTCGGTGACGCCTTTTACCATGTTCTTAAGGTGGGCACCAGTCGTACCCCAAAGTGAACGTTCAGATTTTTCGTCTGGGTTTTGAACAGCTGCAGTTACAGTGTTATCAGCCACAGTTACAGTTACGACAGCTGGAAACTTACGGGTTACCTCACCCTTTGGACCTTTTACGGTCACAGTGCCATTGCTAACGGTTACAGTAACGCCGCTCGGAATGGTAATAATTTGTTTGCCAATGCGGGACATATGCGTATTAGTAAACCGTGCAAATAACCTCGCCGCCGAGACCAAGTTTTTTGGCTTCGGTACCAGTCATCATACCACGAGAGGTCGAAACTACGGCTGTGCCATAACCAGACAACACAGTTGGGAGTTCGTCCGCTTTGCGGTACATGCGGTGGCCAGGCTTGCTGGCGCGGTCAATGGCCTGGATTGCAGGCTCCTTGCCATTGTACTTAAGTTCGACTACGAGTTGGGATACTGGTTTCGCTTCAACGCGATTAACCCCAGCTACATAACCCTCGCGCTGCAAAATTTCAGCAATCGCGAGTTTAAGTTTTGAAAATGGAATGCTTACCTGACGCTTACCAGCCATTTGGGCATTACGGATGCGGGTGAGCATGTCAGCAATTGTATCGGTCATCATATGGGATCAATTAATTACCAGCTCGACTTGCGAACACCCGGAATTAAACCCTGGTTAGCCAGTTCGCGGAAGCAAATGCGGCACATGTTGAATGGACGCAGATACGAACGCTTGCGGCCACATTTCCAACAGCGACGCACAACGCGAGTGCTGTACTTTGGCTTTTTGGCCGATTTGGCAATTTGTGCTTGTGTAGCCATAGAAAATTACTTTTTGCGGAATGGAAAACCCAAGTGGTTCAACAGGGCACGGCCCTCTTCCTTGGACTTGGCAGTGGTTACTACCGTAATTTCCAAACCATGGATAATATCATTGGCATCCACACCGGCAATTTCCGGGAAAGCCAAATGTTCTTTAAAACCCAAGGTGTAGTTGCCACCAGCATCAAAGGCAGTTGGGCTAATACCGCGGAAATCGCGCACACGTGGCAAAGTCAAACTAACTAACTTATCCAAAAAATCATACATACGTGGGCCACGGAGAGTTACCGAGGCACCAATTGGCATACCTTCACGGATTTTAAAGTTAGAAATAGACTTCTTAGCTTTATTACGCACTGGCTTTTGACCGCTGATCTGGGTCAAAGTGCGCTCTACGCTTTCGATGTATTTCTCTTCTTTAGCGTGACGGCCGAAGCCAACGTTAATCACAACCTTGGTCACACGTGGCACCTGCATGATATTGCGGTAACCGCCTTCAGCCTTGAGGGCTGGGACCACGGTTTGTTTATACTTTGTATACAAACGAGATTCCATAAGTGGTAGCTTAAGCAATAATTTCGCCACTGGCGCGAGCAATGCGCTTCTTTTCACCACCTTCGAGTTTAAATCCAACTCGAGTTGGGTGATTAGTCTTTGCATCTACCAACATCACCTTGCTAATTGCCATAGGTGCCGAAAAATCAACCGCGCGGCCGGCCTCGCTACCACGAGTACGACGTAGGTGTTTTTTAAGTTGGTTCATGCCTTCCACGACTACAAAAGTGCCGCGGCCAGCAACGGTGAGAACCTGGGTAACCTTACCGGTTTTACCACGGTCCTTGCCCGATAATACTTTTACATTGTCGCCAGTTTTGATCTTCATAGGATAATTCTAGAGAACTTCTGGGGCCAAAGAAACAATTTTCTGGAAACCTTTGGTGCGGAGTTCGCGGGCCACTGGTCCAAAAATACGACTTCCTTTTGGTTCATTGTTCTTAGTATCAATAATGACGGCGGCGTTCTCGTCAAAGCGGATGTAAGTACCATCCTTACGACGAGTTTCTTTGCGCTGACGGACGATAACCGCCTGCACAACTTCGCCTTTCTTAACCGTACCGCGTGGAGCGGCTTCTTTTACCGAACAAACGATAATGTCGCCAATGCGGGCATAACGCTTCTGGTAACCGCCAAGAACGCGGATACACATCAGCAGTTTGGCGCCGGTGTTATCGGCGACCTGGAGCATACTGCGGTGTTGAATCATATGCGTTGAATCAAGTATGAAAATTAAACCGCAGTCACCAAACGCCAGCGCTTAGTGCGGCTGAGCGGACGGCACTCTTCGAACGTTACAACCTGACCAACCTTAGCTTCGTTCTTTTCGTCATGAACCGCATATTTGCGGCTGAGTGTGTACTGTTTGCGGTACTTTGGGTGTTCACGGCGCATTTCTACGCGTACACTAACGGTCTTTTGACCAGGTGCAGTCACCACTACGCCAGTAAAACGGCGGTGACGCTTTGGCTGAGCGACTGCAGGAGCAGCTACAGCTGGTGCGGCCTTCTTGGCAGTTGCCTTTTTGGCCGGAGTTTTGGTAGTAGGCATATAACGGGAAATTAAACGGCCTTAGAGGCATTCTGCTGGGTACGAATGCGAGCAATCGTACGGCGGATAGCACGGATGCTGCGGTGTGCAGGCAACTGGCGTTCGGCGTTGCGAGTACGCAAATCGCGTAACTGTTCACGCTGCTCTGCCAAATTCTGATGCAACTCACTGACCGACAATTTTTTGATTTCTTGCTTGTCCATAGTCAGTAGCATTAGCGCTTAATAAACTTAGCTTTGAGTGGTAACTTGTGAGCCGAGTCAAGCAGGGCTTCGCGTGCTTTGTCCTCTGGAATACCTTCCATTTCGAACAAGACGGTGCCTGGCTTAACAGTGCTTACATAGTGGTCTGGTGAGCCCTTACCACCACCCATAGGCTGTTCATTGCTCTTAACAGTTACCGGACGATCAGGGAAAACACGAATCCAAATTTTACCACCACGTTTTACGTAGCGAGTAAGCACACGACGAGCCGCCTCAATTTGACGAGAGGTAACCCAAGCGTGATCTAAAGCAAGCAAGGCAAAGCTACCAAACGCAACTGTGTTAGTGCGTGAGGCCACACCCTTATTGTTACGGCGTGGTTTATGCCACTTGCGGTGTTTGACTTTCTTAGGTAATAGCATATGGGCCTCAATTATTTCTTGGCTTCAGTAGTGGCCGCAGTTTGAGCTAAGCGGTCAATACGTTCAAATGATTCGCCTTTGTAGATCCACACTTTAATACCAATCGAACCGTACATGGTCTGAGCTTTGCCGTAAGCAAAATCAACATTACTACGCAAGGTGATTAAAGGGATCTTGCCTTGAGACAACTTTTCAGTACGAGCAATTTCAGCGCCGTTCAAGCGTCCGCCCATGGTGATTTTAACACCCTGTGCGCCAGCTTTCATCACACGTTCAATGTGCTGCTTCATGACACGGCGGAAAGGCATGCGAGCTTCGATGTCTTTAGCCACACTTGTTGCAACTGCGTTAGCTGACAAAGAGGCAGCAGCAACTTCTTGAACCTGAAGACGAACTTTGTTCGACATCTGCAAGAACTTGCGTTCCAACTCCTTACGAAGTTGATCAAGCCCTTGACCACCGCGACCAATAATTACACCGGGTTTACCAGCGTATAAAGTGATCGTGATATTTTTTGGGCCACGTTCGATGTAAACTTCATCGAGCGCAGCTTCTTTGAATTTGGTTTGCAAGAACTCGCGAATGCGAATATCCTGCTCCAAATTCTTGGCATAGTCAGCACCACCCACCCAGCGCGAAGTCCAGGGGAACAGTACCGGCATGCGGTGAATTTTTGGATGAATCTTGTGACCCATAGCGCAAAGTCAAAGCAAATAATTAAGCCTTTTTGGCGCGAAGCGCACGTGGCTTTTTGGCCGGCGCCTTTTTAGCTTCGGCAATTTCAGCAACTGGCGCAGCCTCGACTTCGGCTTTTACAGCCTTGGCAGTGCCATTTCCACTCAACACAATGGTGACATGGGAGGTGCGCTTGCGAATTGGTGTAGCGCGGCCCATGGCACGTGGCATCCAGCGGTGCAAGGTAGCACCACTATTTACCAATGTGCTTGTAATTACCAGCGACGAAACATCAGCCTGGTGATTATGGGTAGCGTTAGCAATGGCCGATTGCAACAACTTCATCACTGGACGAGCAGCGTGCTTACGAGAAAACTGTAATTGCTGTACTGCTACCTCAGCCGACATCCCCTTAATAAGATCAGTAACCAAACGGACCTTACGTGGACTCATGCGAAAGTTATTTAAATGTGCCTTGGTTTCAAAAGTCATATACAGGCAAATTACTTCTTAGCGGCAGGAGCAGCAGCTGGTTTAGCAGCTGGAGCAGAGGCCTGTTCCTTGGCCATTTTACCACCATGCCCCACAAACTTGCGGGTTGGTGAAAATTCACCAAGCTTGTGGCCAACCATGTTTTCTTCCACGTAGACAGAGGTAAAGACCTTGCCATTGTGTACAGCAAAAGTCATACCAACCATCTCTGGAGTGATAGTTGAAGAACGGGACCAAGTCTTGATTGGGGCACGATTATTAGTCGCTTTAGCCGCCTGAACCTTGGCCAATAGTTTGGCTTCGGTAAATGGGCCTTTTTTTAAACTTCTGGACATATTGCAAAAGTGAACTAGGGATTATTTGCCCCGAGCTGGACGACGGCTCAAGATGAGCTTGTCACTGGCTTTGGAACGGCGAGACTTAACGCCGAGGGCTTTTTTACCCCACTTGGTCTTAGGACCGCCCTTCAAACCGATTGGGTTACGGCCCTCACCACCACCGTGTGGGTGATCAACTGGGTTCATAACCTTACCACGGACAACCGGACGCCATCCTTTAAGACGTTTACGACCCGCTTTACCCAAACGAACGAGTTTGTAGTCTGGGTTACCAACTTGACCAACCGTAGCCGCACATTCAGCCAATACCAAACGAACTTCGCCCGAAGGTAATTTAAGCTGTGCGTAACGACCTTCCAAAGTCTGGAATTGAGCACCAACACCAGCAGAACGTACAAGTTGACCACCTTTCCCTGGCTCAAGTTCAACATTGTATACAAACAAACCAACTGGAATGTGCTTAAGTGGCATGCGAGCGCCTACAGTAGGCTCAATTGGGTTGCGAGAAGACATGATTGAATCCCCCACCTTCATACCTTGAGGTACAATAATGTAGGCTTTTGACTTATCTTGGTATTCGGCCAAAGCAATACGAGGGCCACGGTTTGGATCGTATTCAATCGTAGCGATTTTACCTGGTACGTCGTAGTTAGCCAAACGGAAGTCGACCAAGCGATAAAGACGCTTAGCACCGCCGCCACGATGACGGACAGTAATAATACCACTGTGATTGCGGCCAGCATTTTGCTTGCGGACAGCGGTCAAAGACTTGACCGGACGCTTAGCAGTAACATCAGAAAAATCCTGAACGCTACCTTGGCGGCGGCCGTTGGTGGTGGATTTGTAGAGTTTAATCGACATATAGATTCCGTTAGACGCCAGTATGAATACTGATGGTCTGACCGGCTGGCAAGGTTACAATTGCCTTTTTCCAGTCCTTACGACGACCAACGGTACGACCAAAGCGTACTTCTTTACCCTCAACATTTACAGTACGAACCTGTGCTGGGCGAACACCATAAACTTGTTCAACAGCAGCCATGACTTGAGTTTTGGTGGCGTCCTTGGTTACGACAAAGGTGTACACACCCTTAATTTCAGCATGTGCGGCTTTTTCACTTACCAAAGGACGAACTAACACACGGTACGCAGACCCAGAGCGACCGGTTTTTTTTGCTTCCACTGTTTCGGACACGACTGACTTGGTTTTTTTGGTAATAGCCATATCAGTTTAGTTTAAACGCTTTTCAAGGGCCTGGACAGCAGCGCGTGTAGCAATGATGTACTGATTCTGCAATAAGTCGGCCACATTAAGTTCCGCAGCACGGACAACCTCAGTCTTAGTTAAGTTGTTTACTGCCTGACGTGTACTTTCTTCGGTTGTGGTAGTCACAATCAAAGTCGTACGGCCTGCACCTGGCAACTTTGCACGCAAAGCGGACAAAGTTTTTGTTTTTGCGTCGGTAGGTAAAGATTCTACAACTACCAAACGAGCATCGGCCAATTTATCACTAAGGCACATTTTTACAGCCAAAGCGTTAACTTTTTTATTGATTTTTTGCTTGTAATTACGGATTGAAAGTGGACCAAAAGTCACACCACCGCCCTTCCAAATTGGAGAGCGAATCGAACCATGACGAGCGCGTCCGGTACCTTTTTGTTTCCAAGGCTTCTTGCCACCGCCGCGGACTTCACCGCGACCTTTGGTATCAGCCCAAGCCTCACGAGCATTGGCCATAAGTGAAACAAAAACTTGGTGCACCACATCAACTTTTGGAGTTACTCCAAAAGTAGCATCGGCCAAATCCATTTCACCAACCGATTCACCGGTTTGATTAAACAATTTTACTTTTGCCATATAAACAAAGTTAGGCCTGAGCTTCGGCAACTGGTTCAACAGCTGCTTCTGGAGCTACTTCCGGAGCCGCGACCTCGGCTGGAGCCTGTGGAGCTTCCACAGTGATTGCACCGTTGTTGGTGGAAACGACCACCAAACCATTGCGAGCACCTGGGATTGCACCCTTTACCCACAATTCATTTGTCTCTGGGTGAACTTCGATTACTTCTAAATTTTTAACAGTAATCTGTTCGTTACCCATGTGACCCGCCATGCGCATATCTTTAAAAACACGCTGCACACCACCGGCACCAATGGAACCAGGCATGCGCAAGTTGTCTTTGTGACCGTGAGTGGCAGGACCACCGGCAAAGCCGTGACGGCGCACAACACCCTGGAAGCCCTTACCTTTTGAAGTACCCACAACCTGGACTTTTTCACCAGGAGCAAAGATACCAACGGTAAAGTGGTCACCACGCTTAAGGCTGTGACCAGCTTCAATGGTTTGGCTACGCAAGTAACGCACAGTGGCGCCTGGCGCAGTTTCCAAACCCTGCACATGACCGCGTTCAGCGCGGTTCAATCTAAATGTTTTCTGCTCGCCAAAACCAATCTGCACTGCAGTAACACCGTCATTTTCGGCTGTCTTGACTTGTGTTACAACGCACGGGCCGGCTTGGACACGGGTAACCGGAACAACAGTTCCGTTGGCGGAAAATACCTGTGTCATGCCAATTTTTTTTCCCAAGATAAACTTCATATCTTGTTGTATGCTAGTATTAAAAAACTAGAAGGTGAAACAGTATATAACGGGATTACCCAACGATGGGGCCTCTCTATCCACAATAGTGTTTCGCCTTCTAGCCTCTTTTTGCTTATGCAAATTTTGGCTTAATTAAGGTAAATTTGATCTTATCACCTCAAACGTGCGTGTGCTCTCGCCAGATGTTTTTCCGAAGAATCTTATCTGTGCCAAGACACGAACGAAATTAGAATACGGCTATTGTACTAGAAAACTGACCATCTGTCAAGGGGAAAACCGCCAGACACGTTTTACATCATTTTGATCTCAACATCGACGCCACTAGGAAGGTTCAAGTTCATAAGTGCGTCCACAGCTTTTGGGGTTGGATTGAGGATATCAATCAAACGTTTGTGTGTACGCATTTCATACTGTTCCTGCGCAGTTTTGTGGATGAAGGTGGCGCGGTTAACGCTGTACTTCTGGATTTGCGTTGGGAGTGGTACTGGACCAACTACCTGGACGCCATTACGTTCGGCCGTATCAATGATGGTCTTTGTAGCACCATCAATGATTTTGTGGTCGTACGCTTTGATCTTGATGCGGACACGTGGACCGCTGCTGGCTGTTTTTTCGCTGGTTGACATAGAGACAAAGAACAAGGCAAAGACCCCGCTGTCCTTATGGACGAGCGGGGTCTTGGGCCTGGTATTAGGCAATAATCTTGGTTACAACACCTGCACCAACGGTGCGACCACCTTCGCGGATAGCGAAACGCATCTTCTCTTCGATACCTACTGGTACGATGAGCTTGATGTGGAGGTTGGCAGTATCGCCAGGCATTACCATTTCAGTACCGGCTGGCAATGTGATATCACCAGTAACGTCGGTAGTGCGGATATAGAACTGTGGCTTGTAGCCATTGAAGAATGGCTTGTGGCGGCCACCTTCTTCTTTGGTCAAAGCGTAAACTTCGGCCTCGAATTCAGTGTGAGCCTTGATAGTGCCAGTTTTAGCAAGCACCATACCGCGCATAACTTCGTCTTTCTTAGTACCGCGGAGCAAGAGACCAGCGTTGTCACCGGCCATACCTTCCTGGAGGGACTTGTTGAACATTTCAACGCCAGTGATGGTTGTTTTCATCACGTCTGGCTGCATACCAACGATTTCAACTTCATCACCAACCTTAATGCGGCCGCGTTCAATACGACCAGTAACTACAGTACCACGACCTTCAATGGAGAAGACGTCTTCAATAGGCATGAAGAATGGCTTGTCCAAGTCGCGTTCTGGTTGTGGGATGTATTCGTCTAAAGTCTTGAGGAGGTCAAGAATTGGCTTGGCCGAAGCTTCGTCAGTTGGGTTTTCGAGGGCCTTCAAAGAAGAGCCGCGGATAACTGGAGTAGTGTCGCCAGGGAAGTTGTACTTCTTGAGGAGGTCGCGAACTTCTTCTTCAACGAGGTCGATAAGTTCTGGATCAGAAACCTGGTCAACTTTGTTGAGGTACACAACGATATATGGCACGCCAACCTGACGAGCAAGCAAGATGTGCTCGCGAGTCTGAGGCATTGGACCGTCGGCTGCAGAAACCACGAGAATAGCGCCGTCCATCTGGGCAGCACCAGTAATCATGTTCTTTACGTAGTCAGCGTGGCCTGGGCAGTCAACGTGAGCATAGTGACGGTTTGCAGTCTCGTACTCAACGTGAGCTGTAGAAATGGTGATACCACGAGCTTTTGACTCAGGGGCCTTGTCCAAGGCGTCCACTTCTTTAACATCGGCGCTAAAGCCATGAGCTGAAGCTACCTTGAGGATAGCAGCGGTCGTTGTAGTCTTACCGTGGTCAACGTGACCAATGGTACCGACGTTAACGTGTGGCTTTGTTCTCTGAAATTCGGCCATACGGCGTGTATATATCGCACTCCCCTAGGTGGCTAGGTAAGATTTGTGAACCAGCGATATAGATTTAATAAATAATGACCTTACCCTGTAAACAGGACTCGGCCGCTATAAATAGATTAAGCGAGGGGGATTATACCAAATTTTCAGCAGACGTCAAGAGGGTGGGCGCTGGGGATAGTGCCAAGAAAGCCTACGGATTTGGTTCTTCTAGAAAGTTTGGCTCATCAGACTCAAAAACTGGCTCATCATGAGCTTGAAATGGAACTGGTTTTTGCTCGTCCTGTGAGGCAATTTCAGGGCGCACGCGACGTATCACATCTCCAAGCCGATGCCACTGCTGACCAGACGCCCCGATCGATGTCGCCGAAACAAGGCTCTTTGGCTTATTTAGTACTTCTTCCTCAACCGGTAATGCTTCTGGCTCTATTGGGGTTAACTCTTCGGGTAAAACATCAACCCGAGACTCCTGAACAAAGTCGCCATTCCCGACCTCGACCTTAAGTTCAGGCACCTGAGCACTATTTGTATCCACCGTTGTTTTTGACTCAATTGAATTTTTTTTATTTGAGTCAAAATATTGTGCAAATTCGTCAATTCCCAATATTACCAAGTGTTTTCCACCCTGTTTATCATATACAACCATTGGGCCTTTTAGTTTTTGAGCCAAGTCCAAAACTTTATCAAATTGTTCACTCATAATATTCAAAAGCATTTCAACCCTCCAAGCCTACACATGCCTCCCCCTCTTGTCAATGTAAGCAGTCTATTCCTTAAAAACAAAAAATCCCTTGGTAGGGATTTTATACGAAGTTCACGATATAAATGTGACAAGAAACCGGTCGGTAGTCCTATAGTTTTGTAGAATCACAGTCTTACGACTGAGTTTCTCCAGAAAGGAGGTGATCCATCCACAGCTTCCGCTACGGATGCCTTGTTACGACTTCACCCTGATTACTGACCCTGCCTTCGTCCCCATAAGGAGCCTTCGGGCATTGCCAATTTTCGTGGTGTGACGGGCGGTGAGTACAAGACCCGAGAACGTATTCAACGCGCCGTGGCTGATGCGCGTTTACTAGTAAATCCAGCTTCATGTGGGCGAGTTGCAGCCCACAATCCGAACTGAGACCAGCTTTCTGGGATTAGCTCCATCTCGCGATTTCGCTGCCCTCTGTACTGGCCATTGTATCATGCGTGTAGCCCGGGACGTAAGAGCCATGCTGATTTGACGTCGTCCTCACCTTCCTCCTACTTGCGTAGGCAGTCTGTTGTGTAGATTTAACACAACACGAGGGTTGCGCTCGTTACCCCACTAAAGGGTACACCTCACGGCACGAGCTGACGGCAACCATGCAGCACCTATCTAGCACCCTCGAAGGCGGCCCGATTTTCATCAGGCTTGCAGCTAGTAGTTGAGCCCCGGTAAGGTTCGTCGCGTACCATCGAATTAAACCGCATGATCCTCTACTTGTGCGGGTCCCCGTCTATTCCTTTGAGTTTCAACCTTGCGGCCGTACTCCCCAGGCGGTGTACTTAACGCGTTAGCTTTTTTAAACGGCACTGCGAGGGTCGATACTCGCAATACCTAGTACACATCGTTTAGGGCGTGGACTACTGGGGTATCTAATCCCATTCGCTCCCCACGCTTTCGTCCCTGAGTGTCAGGAGTGTTCCAGTATACTGCCTTCGCCTTTGGTGTTCCTGCCGATATCAACGCATTTTACTACTACACCGGCAGTTCCGTATACCTCTCACACCCTCAATTCTAGCAGTTTTCCCTGCGGTCCCGAGGTTAAGCCACGGGATTTAACAGGAAACTTGCTAGAACACCTGCGGACCCTTTACGCCCAATGAATCCGGATAACGTTTGAGGTCTCTGTATTACCGCTGCTGCTGGCACAGAGTTAGCAACCTCTTATTCATAGGGTACCGTCACGAATTCGTCCCCTATAAAAGCAGTTTACACCCCGAGGGGCTTCATCCTGCACGCGGCGTCGCTCCGTCAGACTTTCGTCCATTGCGGAATATTCTTGACTGCAGCCATCCGTAGATGTCTGGGCAGTTCTCAGTCCCAGTGAGGGGGATCACGCTCTCACGTCCCCTATCCGTCATAGCCTT
>CAYMID010000023.1:0-12698 GCA_964390625.1 uncultured Gammaproteobacteria bacterium
CGTCCATTAGCGCCTCGGGTCCACCAATGCACACCAAATTGTGCTGATTTTCTGCTGTTGGAAATGGTCGACGCGTTAAATAATAATACAAATCGGTTTCGCCAACTGCAGTTGCCCCACCGTTTTTGGGCATATAACTAATTGCAATTGGCGGAGCATCATGTTCGTCCAAATAACCGGCCATATACCCCACCACACCGCGTACTAATTGGTGAAATCCAGGATTTAAATCTGGGCCAAGCAAATTCTTGATGGTGAATTTTTCAAATCCATTGGTGCATAAAATAACGTTAGTAGCGACCACGGTTTTATCTTCAATGTGCAGACGCGCGCAACTTTTACTTAATTCTAGCAAATGAACCGGCGCATGCTCGGCCAAAGTAAATCGCTCGGGGTACGTTTGAGTTAAATAATTAACCAGTTGTTCGGTAAACAAGGCACTGTTCAAACACCCTTTTCGCTTGGCCAATAACGCCAGGTAATCCTGGTCTTTGGACTGCAGCAGGGCCAAAATTTGTTGGCGCGGCACAGTCGTATACAAATTTGGGTATCGTGCCAAAATTCCTTGTGGATCACCGACTTCAGTCGCCACCATGACACTCTCCTGGGCAATTCCGGCCTCAACCTGTAACGCAATATCAGTCAAGCGCGCGTCAAGGTCAGACCAGGTCGCCAAACCAGCATAACCTGTAAATTGCGAAAAAGGAGCCGCCAACTTGGCATCAGCGTAAATTTCTTCTATATATTGCCAGGCAGTATCGACTGCGTGCTGCCCAGCTGCGGCCATGGGCAAACCAAATTCACGCACAATATCGGCAAATGGACGCTCAAAGTAACTGGTAATTTGCCCCGCATTGTGTCCAGTGGCGCCATGGGCCACCTTGCCGGCCTCAACCAAAATCACTTTTTTATCCGTATACTTAAGGGTAAAAAAAGCAGTCACCACCCCCGAAATTCCCGCCCCCACAATCGCCACATCGGTAGTCGCGTGTCCGGCCAACTTGCTCACCGGCCGCTGCCGGTTAAGCTGATATAGCCACGGAGAAGGAGTTAGATTAGACATAGTAAAAATATACTACCTTATTTTAGCACATCTGGACAGTCAGTGGGGCTGGTTTTATACTTAAAACACTATGCGTGTCTTGCTGATTGATGACAATACTGACTTAATTACTGGTTTGAGTGCGACTCTTAGCACGGCCGGATTTGTAATTGATTGTGCACACGACGGTGCCACCGGGGCCAAAATGGCACGGGTAAATGGCTACGACGCGATTGTGCTTGATTACAATTTGCCCGAAATGAACGGATATGAAGTCTGCTGTAGCTTACGAGCTAAAGGAAAAACAACTCCGATCATTGTGTTATCTGTTTTAGGTGGAACAGACCTTAAGGTACGCCTACTCGAATGTGGAGCCGATGATTACCTAACCAAACCTTTTTCAGCACGTGAATTAATTGCTCGTCTTCATGCATTAGGACGACGTCCAGTTACGCAACAATCGACCGTCTTACAATTAGGTGATTTAGAGTTGGATACACGTCGCTATAGTGCTAAAAAGGGTAAAAAAATATTGCAACTTACCCCAAAGGAATTCAAAATTCTCGAACAACTCCTGATTCACGCTGGTGAAATAGTTTCGCGAGCCACGTTATTGGAGCATGTTTGGGACGACCAAGCGAATCCACTCTCAAATTCTTTAGATATGCACATTTCGGCATTACGCAAAAAAATCGACGGAGCCAAAAAATCATCTATTATCAAAACAATTCCAGGAATTGGCTACCAACTTATTTTAACTAATTAATTACCCCCAATCTTTATCTTTTCTTTAGGTTTTCTTTAACTCAATTTAGTTATTATATGTTCAGCGGCGATTAGGCGCTCTCCGTCGCCAAGTTTTAACCAGAACCAAGTAGTCGGTTGGTCCTGCAAAAACTTTTATTTATTAATCAATTTGGCATATGCACACTGTCTTTGCCACTGCCCTAGCCGATGCTAAACAACGAGAACCATATTGTTTAGCGGAATTAGCTACCAGTCAGAGCTCTTCGGCTCCCCCGTGGTCTGGCTAAAAACACAACCATGACCTTGGTTTGGCTTCACAAAACTAAAGCTCAGCTCCGCGGAAGGAAATACGGAATCGGTTTGGCTTTAACCACGCTACGCCAATTACTGGCTCCGTATTCCCACCGCGAAGAAGAAAGACGGCGCGAGTATATTTTCAACATCATCACGTTGGTGCTAATTTTACTTACCAGTATCACACTGATAGTTATTATATACCTCGAATTAACTCGATCAAAAATAAATGGAGTCAATATACCGATAATTAGTGCCATATGGCTTAGCCTTGGCGCAACATTTGTGCTTGGTAAAACATATTACCGTCGCTACGCCCGTCAGCTGCTTCTTATTCTGATCTTGCTTCCTTGCCTGTACACTCTGGCCACACGAGGCTTGCAATCGACAATTCCGCTACTCGGTTGTGCACTGGCCATTGTCATGGCTGGGATTCTACATAATACTCGTATTGCCTTTGTATATACCAGTACGATTGTCTTGAGCTTAGGAATAATCTATTGGGGTAGCACGTATGGTTTAATACAGCCTGACCAAAGCTGGGCTAAATACACCACCCACAACCTATATTGGGTTGAACTAAGTGTAATGCTCTTTTTTCTCTTGACTGTAACGTGGCTGACTGAGCGAGAAATTAACCACAGTTTTTTGCACACCAAAGACACCGAGGATGCATTAATTGCCGAGCGCAACCAGCTTGAAGTACGGCTTGAAGAACGTACGAGTCAACTAGCCAAAATACACGCTGAACAAACTGCCGACTTATTGCGACTCGCCAACTATGGACAAGAATTTGCCGGATACTTTCATGATCTGGTTAATCCAATTACTGCGGCCTCAATCTCACTTGAGAAAGTAAGTCAAAGCCCTACCGCCAAAGATCCGCTTCTCGATAAAGCTGGTGCCGCTATGCAAACTGTTATTGACTTTATTAACGCCGTGCAAAAGCAATTAAGTAAAGAAGAAAAGTCAGAGCCGATTAATTTAACCCAGGCAGTAACCCAAGCAACTGAAATCGTACAACACAAATTACGCCACCACTCGATTATCCTATATACTCAGGTTAGTCAAGACGGAACATTTATAATGAACCCGTTACGATTGTTTCAAATTCTTAGTAATTTGCTGAATAACGCGGCCGAGGCGTGTAGTGAAAATAGACAAAAACAAAATAAAATTTGGCTGAATGCCACGATAAATACCGACGGTCTCTCTGTTGAAATTATTGACACTGGACCCGGTATTCGTGATGAAATCAAACTTCACCTCTTTAAACCTTTAACAACCTCCAAAGAGAGTAAAACAAACACCGGACTCGGGCTAAGTATTGTACATCACATTATTAACCACGAGTACGGCGGTTCCATTACCGTAGATAGTGGCTATGGAGGCAAAGGGGCCAAATTTTCGGTATTTATTCCTCGGAAAATACCAACTTAATCTTCAACACAGGAGGGGTATGAACCAAGAACAAATCTTGGCTAGCATCGATTGGTGCCTAGTCCAACTTAAGGCCGAACAAAACCCAGACGGTAGTTTTACCAGCACCACCCGTGAATATATTCGGGGTACTGTTGTTGCAAGTCATAACCGCCGAACTACGTTTTACCCATCGGCTATCGTGCTGGCATTAGAGCAGAACGAGTCACGCATTGCAGAAGAAATAAGAAATCAGGCCGTCGCATTTCTACTACAAGAATCAGGACCTACCTATGAATACCATTACTGGACACATGATCAAACTAATTTACCATCGTACCCTCCCGATCTTGACGACACATTATTAGCATTGACTGCCATACATAGTGTAGATGAGAGGCTAATAACCGGAAAATGCCTAGCATGGCTTTTGCGCCATCTAATCACTAACGAAAAAAAGCCTGGTGGCCCCTACCGAACATGGTTATCCAACTCATTAAAGCAAGCTTCCTGGCACGATATCGATGGCGTAGTAAATGCCAATATTCACTTTGCGTTACACAAGTTAGGAATCAAAACACCCATACTAACTGAATTTTGTCAGCAAATTGTATACGAGCAACGCTGGTATTCATCCTACTATATTGGTATTTGGCCAATGTTATACAGTTTGGCCCGATTACCAATCTGGCAAAATCAAACAGTCTGGATTCCGATTTGGCAAGAATACATAAACAGTCCCAATGATCTACTAGGACAAGCTTTGGTTTTAAGTAGTGCTATTCGTACCAATTCGACTGACCACACCGGCTTGCAAAAATTAGCCGCCAAATTAGTGCATGCATGTACAAATAAAAATGTTCTGGTGGATGACTGTTCGTACATCATGGAACGACACGGTGCAGACATTACCGAATTATCAGGCTCAAAAAGCTGGACTCTGGCTGCCATTGCCGAATCCCTCGAATTATTCCGCAAAAAGTTTTTTCAATCAGAAAAAATAGGAGGAGATAAAAATACAAATAAGCGCCACGAACGAATAATTGGAAAAATAAAAAATAGATTTGCCAGTCTGTCACCAGAATTACAAAAAAAGACTAATGAATTAATTACAAAAATCGACGCTCAAGACCCTAGGCACGAAATAACCCTATCTGCATACTTCACAAATGAGTATACAGATAGACCGCTTTCAAACCAGGACATCGAAAAAATTGATTATCTTAATACCCTTAACTGGTTGACGTGCCAAATACATAACAATTTGTTTGATGAAACAAAGCATGAATACCTATTAGCCATTGCGCAACTTGTTTGGCGAGAAATAGGCAACGAATTAGCTACTCTCTGTTACGGAAAAAACACTACTCGTCAGCAAATTGTTGCGGTAATTGACGAGGTTGATAGCGCAAATGCTCTGGAATTTGCGGGACGTTTAAAACACCAAGACGGGTCAATAAATTTGGCCAGAACCTGGCCAAACATAGCACAGAACGCAGAGTCATCCAAATCAATTGGTTTGTCAATTGGCGTAAGCCTAGTCTTTGCTCTTGGTGGTAATGTTGATGTAACAGTTATAAATAAAGTTACCACATACTATCGTCATTACCTGACGGCAAAACAAATTTGCGACGATATTCACGATTGGGAAAATGACTTAACCAATCTCCAGATTAACCCAACAATTATAGCGTTGTTAAAAGAATATTCACTAGTTTTCCCAGAAAAAGATTCTCTAAATCTAAATAATGATTTACAAACGCTACGGGAAATTTTCTGGTACAAAATTATGCCTTCTCGTTTAGTAGAAGCATCCGAACATTGTGTCAAAGCCGCTAGTTGGTGCCGTGATTTACCGTGGTTTACAAGGCCTGACTTTTTCCTTGAAAACATTCAGATTGTCAGCAAAAAAATTAATTCCTGTCGAAGCAACTTTCTAAAGACAAATGAATTCCTAAACACCTATGCAAACTTCTCAGCTTAGTGAATCGTTAAACCAACTCAAACCTCGTCTCCAGCAAGAAATTCAATCCTGCCTCACTATACTGCAAGCAAATCTGGGACACTGGCCACGTGATTCTACCCAAAAATTTCATTGGCAAAAATTGCGCAAATACGCAGTTAACAGTAAGTTGCGACGGGGGCAATTAACAACAATGACCAACGTCGCGGAGAGGCAAGCTACCGCATTTCCCTAAGTCATGCCTTCTCAAAAAAGCACGTCGTCTAATTCGCAAAACTGAATTCCCCCTATTCTCAAAAGACAGATTAATGGTCTTAACGGCAGCCTAATAAAATAATACTAGTAACCGCATCTTATTCCAGCTATCTGAGCCTGGGAGTTGATGAGCTCCAACTCTACTCAGGAGGGCAGGCTTGGTTGTTGGATTAAGGTGCGGTCAAAATTTCCTTTGCAGCGTAAACACCAGTGCTTACCGCGGTTTCCATTGATGGCCCACCTAAATAATCACCGGCATACCAGATGTTTTGTTTTCCTTGCAAATCGCGTATAGCCTGCACAAAAGCAGCGTCGGCAATTGGCATTGCTTGTTTCCAGTCGACAATGTGTAAGGTTTTTTGCCACTGAGACTCGGTAAATAATGTCTGGAGCTCAGCCCGAATCTTTCGTTCTAATTCCTCTGGTTCTATTGCTTGTTCGTTTGCCTTGTAATTAATAATGATTGCTTCTGGTGGCACACCTTTAACCATGCCGGCTGCCCGAATTACTGAGGTAATCCCCGGTTTACCAGATTCAACTGAGGCAAAAATTGCGCTCCAATCACGTGTGTTTTTAACGAGTGGCGCACTGTCCATCAGACCAATAACCGCGTAAAAATGGGTGTAGGGAATTTTTTTACCTGACGCTGCCCAATCGCGAGTTGCCGGTAAGGCGTTAACAATATAATCAGCTGTATATGTGTTTGCCGTGGTTACCACTTCATGAGCGCGAATTGTTTTTACCTCTTCGCCCAATTTAATTTCACCACCCTGCTGTTTAATTTTTTCGGCCAAAGTTTCGGCAAAACGTTGATTATTGCCTCCCAAATAAAAACCACGCCGCAAATCACCATGCACAATCACTTGGTACGCAATCGGTTGCCAAAACGACATCTGGTACACATCCACTGGCGCATAACAATACCCCTCATTCACTACATTAATAAACTTTTCCAATGAGCTGCTTTCCCCCACTACCGGCCGTATGGTTTCGGCAATGGTCTGGTTGCCGTATTGCTGCAAAGAAGGTTTCCGGAAATTTGGTTTTGATTGAATCCAATCAGACACAAAACGTAAGCCTAAAAGAACCTTTTCACGCCAAGAAATTGGTACCTGTTCCTCTAAACAAAGCGGAGCATTGCTTTCAAGGCGGTAATAAATTTTGGGTTTGCTAATACGGTCGAAGGCATCACCTAAGCCAATCTCTTTGATCAGGCGCCAATATTCACGATACCAGGGATACACGATAAAACCACCAACATCCACTGGTTTATCGCCAACAGACACACTGTGAACACGCCCACCGACTCGATCACGCGATTCCAAAACAGTAACCTGAAATCGTCCAGTTTTAGTTAACTCATAGGCAGCCGCCAGACCAGCCAACCCAGCCCCGGCCACCACCACTTTTGGTTTGTCAGACATACAGTAAAAAATAAGCCTGATGGGAGGTTACCAGAAACACCCCAAAAACTCCAGTACAAAAAAACAGAGCTGCGCGCGCTCTGTTTTTTAGAGTTGGGTTTAAATCCCGGCCTTTTTACTGGCGAGGACCACGATCTTCGAGTGGGCGAGCAATGTTGACGGCCACAACACGGCCATCAATTGGCTTACCGTCATAGGTGGCAATGCCTTTTTGAGCTTCTTCTTCGGAACTCATTTCGACAAAACCAAAACCACGCGATTTACCGGTGAATTTATCCATCATCACCTTAGCGGAGACAACGGTACCGCACTCGGCAAAAGCGGCGCGGAGGCTGTCGTCGGTAGTACCCCACGACAAACCGCCTACAAACAATTTAGTATTCATAACTACGAATGAAACAAACCAAGTTGTAAAAATTCCCATCCGTCCAACAACTTGGTCGCTCATGTCGTGCACACACTGCGACTAAATTTGAACTCTGAGACCTTACACTGGGCCACCCGTTGGCGGGTGGTGTAATAATTATACGAGATTAAAAAAATGACGTCAAGCAATTTGACGAGCGCCCTGCAATTCTGTAAATGGTTGCAAGCGCACACGCAGCTGTTCTTCAATTCTACGAACCGTAAAACGGTCCTCGGGCGCTACAAACGACAAGGCACGGCCAGTTTTGCCAGCCCGACCCGTACGACCTGTGCGGTGTACATAGTCCTCGACCGTAGTTGGTAGATCATAATTGACTACCAAACTAATGCCATTAACGTCGATACCACGCGCGGCAATATCAGTCGCCACAAGTACGCGGTACTGACCGCTTTTAAAGCCAACCATCGCCGCTTTGCGCTGAGCCAAACTACGATTAGCGTGCAATTCAACTGCACTATGACCGAGTTGGCGCACAGCAGCCGCGATTTTCTTGGCCCCATGTTTAGTACGAGTAAAGACAATAATTGTCCCCTTTTCTGCTTTTAGCACATTACCGAGCGTGTTCATTTTTTGGCCACCGGCAGCTGATAACTGGTGATGTGCAATCGATTTAGCTGTGGTTCCGGCTGGCGCAACCTCAACGCGCACGGGCGCTTTTAGATACTGCCCAACCATTTTTACAATCGCCGCTGGCATGGTAGCCGAGAACAGCATGGTTTGGCGCTGTGATGGAAGCGCTTTCAAAATCTGCATAATGGCTGGCGCAAACCCAATATCAAACATGCGATCAGCTTCGTCGAGGACAGCGATTTTAATATTGCGTAAATCCACTAGACGCTGCTGCATCAAATCAATCAAACGGCCTGGTGTGGCCACCAATACGTGCGGAGTTTGACGCAACTTTTTAACCTGCATCGCTTGGCTCGCACCACCGATCAAAGTGACCGTGGTCAAACCAGCGCCACGCCCAATATTCAACAAGGTTTCCTCGACTTGAATCGCAAGTTCACGGGTTGGCACAATCACCAAACCCTGCCCACCGCCACGGGCCAAGCGTTGCAACATTGGCAATAAAAAAGCCAAAGTCTTGCCAGTTCCGGTTTGGGCAATACCCAAAATATCATTCCCTTCGAGGGCTGACGGAATCGCGGCCCGTTGAATTGGCGACGGAGTCACCAAACCACGCGCAGCGAGGCGCTCTAATAATTTAGGCGAAAGGCCCAGGTCGGCAAAGCTGCCGCCCGCCGTTGGTACGGCGCTATGTACTGTGTTCATACTTAAAAAAAGTGACCCTTTTCGTCTGGGCCACTTAAAAAGCATGACACATCGATCCGAGTCTGCGTGCGGCCAGTGTTGGCAAGCACGGTAATGACGCCGAAGTATACCATGTCAGACCAATTTTGTCAAGGTTAGGCGTGTCGAACCCTTGACAAATTGGCTCAAATAAGCTATATTATTTAGTCCGCAATGGGTGCGGATGGGAGGGTACAATGGACGTATACGGTTTGAGTTTCGTGTTTTTGGTGTTCGTATGGCTGCTCAACGAGTCTCTGCAGGGGGCGCGACCGACCTGGAAAATCCTCAAAAAGGGATCCCAAGACGGGCGAATCTTCGTGCTGATCGGAGGCTTTGGCCAACCGGCTGAAAGCTGGCAGACATTCTGCCAGGCGCTCCGGCCAGAAGACCGGGCCATGGTCCTGACCCGACGCCACCGCGAAAACCGCAGTTGGACAGTTGTGCCTGTCAGCTGGGCGCCGCTGTGGGTGCAAAAATGGGTGATGGCCAGACACATTCGTCGCATTCCTGGCCTTGGTAACCACAAAATCACCCTGGTTGCCCACTCGGTTGGCGCACTGTTGGCCGACTACGTGGCTCATCGGTTGCCAAACCAAGTGGAGGCGGTCTGTCTGCTAAACCCCTACCCATTGGGGCAAAGAGGGGCACTGCTCAGCCGCTGGACGTTCTGGAGGCAAGGCGGTCTACATTCGTTACCAATGTCGCTGCTGGCAACCATTATGTTCTGGCGCGGATTCCGCCCCACCATGGGAGTAACCAGTCGGCTCTTTGCCAATGACCAACTGAGTCTACTGAAACTACGGGTGTACCACATGTCACTCGTTCCTGATTCAGTGCTGCAGTTCTTGGCCATGGTCCTGTGGGCCACTGGTACAGGATTGTTGCGAATCCGTCAAAAAAATTGGAACGGCCACATCTCGGTAATCTATGCCGAGGCCGACCCAATCTTTCGCGCGGACGACATCCGGGTAACAGGCTTTCGATTGGGGGCACGGACACGTAGATTTCACTTGGCCACCCCACACTGTTGGTGGCTGAATGACGCTACGGAAGTTCTGACTTACAATCTACACGTCCTGCGGCTATCGCTCTACCCAGAGCTTCAGCACAGCGACGAATTACCGTCAGAGAGCGAACCTGGGGAGCACGGCGCGGCACATCTACACTGATTCCACGGCCACCCAAACTCGCTCGACCCCACCCAATCCAAGGAGGAAAGGAGGGGTCACTAGAATAGAGTTGTCTCAAATCTCTTCTAGTGACCACACAATTACTGCAACCACGCCGCAAAACTTTGGCGTATTTTGGCAATCTTAGGATCGATTACTACCTGGCAATACGGATTCAGGTCTTTATTTTGATTATAATAATTTTGGTGATAATTTTCGGCCTCGTAAAACTGTGACAACGGCTCAAGCTCGGTTACAATTGGATTTTGGTAAACCATTTCATCGGTTAATTTTTTGATACAGTTTTCAGCCGCCGTTTTTTGCGCCGCAGTGGTATACAAAATCACCGAGCGATACCGTGTCCCCTGGTCTGCACCTTGGCGATTACGCGTGGTTGGATCATGCGCGGTAAAAAATACCGCGAGCAAAATATCAATGGTAATCACACTCGAATCGTACTGAACTTCGACCACTTCGGCGTGCCCAGTTTTTTCGCTCGACACCGAATAATAATTTGGCTCATCATCAACCCCACCAGCATAGCCCGAGGTAACCTTGGTCACACCACGCAACATTTGGAACACTGCTTCGATACACCAAAAACAACCGCCGCCAAACACAATTTTTTCCATATTATTTTTTGGGCACAAATTTAAGTGAAAGCGAATTCACACAGTGGCGCGTATTTTTGGCAGTAAACCGCTCCCCCTCGAACACGTGGCCCAAATGTCCGCCACAATTTTGGCAAGTAATTTCGGTACGCAAACCGTCGGCATCGGTTGTACGCATCACTGCACCAGGAATTTCTTGATCAAAACTAGGCCACCCACAGCCCGAATGAAACTTAGCAGTTGATTCGTACAGCGGTGCATTGCAACGTCGGCACAAGTAGGTGCCCTCGACAAAAAAATCATCGTACTCGCCTGTACCAGGTCGCTCGGTGCCTTTATTAATAATGACTCGCTCTTCTTCGGGGGTAAGTACGTTGAATTCCATAATTATTTATACTCAATAAATTCAAATTCATCGCTGTAACCGCCTGCGATTTTTTCAATCACACGTGTGACTTTAAAATCGTACATTAATTCGCCAGCACTACAAGAACCCCCTTCTTCCTCAGGCACTTTTGGAATCCGACTTGCAGCCGTCACATATCCCTCCACATCCCACAATGTTGAGCACTCATTACCACGAAATTCGGCTGAGCAGCTAATAGCATCTGCGGCCGGATCCTCGGGGTCAAGGTTCGAATTACAAACCTGATCACATTTTTGATTGGAGCGTTCAATTAATGATGTTTCACCGTCAAGGTCTAAATACGGACCATTACAACCAACGGTTGTGTTTGACACACAGTAACCGGCCGGTGTTACGCAACCAAACCCAAACACTCGGTTAACTGGCACGCGTACAAGGATTTTTTTTCCAGCCACATTGGCCCGGGCCAAATCGCGGAACCAATTTTTTAATCCACCATCTGCTTCGATTTCTTCGAGTGTAAATGAACGTGCCACAGCCAGCTTGGTATCTGCGGTTGTGGTTGCAGCAACAGTGGAGGCAACTGGTTTCTGGTCTTCGGTTTGTGCAGGTGGCACAATTCCAGTGTTATCGGAAACCGGCTGGGCTGGGACAGGTTGATTACAGCCCCACCCTACTAGCAAAAGTCCAAAACTTGCGAGTACTAATTTAATTTTCATAATGCATTTAAGATTAATTACGGTGGTAACTGATTTGCGAATGAATTTCACCAATTACAACTTCATGTTCGGGTGGAATGGATTGTTCGGTGAATGATTGTAACTCGCGTTCTTTGTACACAGCTACAGCCTCGAAATAAGGCCCGGAAATTACTTTTGGAAAAAATTGTTTATCACTTTCCAGAGTTGGCAAACTTGGCATACCATCAGTAATTTCGCACCACTCGGCCCTGCCCTCGCCCTCGCGCGGTTTAAGTTCGCCACTGAATTCGGTGCATGTGTAGTAGTAAACCAAAAATTCAATATCCGAATACATACCGACCGACAAAATCACAGCCTTAAGTTCGGGATTAAGCGCCGTGTAACCGGTTTCTTCTTTAACCTCGCGGACCGCGCACACCAGCGGATCGCCCGCGTCTTCCTCATTCATTCCCCCACCCGCGCCATTCCACTTTTGGTAATGCGGGGCTTTGGGTTTGTGGCCATACACCATTAGGACTTCGTTACCACGAAGCAAATAAGTTACAGCAGCAAGCAAGCGTTTTTTCATATATACATAACCTATCATTTTAAACCCCTTTTGTAAAAGGGATTTTTCTGCTAGGATAGCGCCATATGTCCACTTTGGTTCAAGTCACCAATCTCACTAAAACCTATGGCCCACGGGTTATTTTTGATCGTGCAACAGTAACAATTGCAGCCAAGCAGAAAATCGGTGTAATTGGCCGTAACGGTGCGGGAAAATCTACGCTTATCCGCATGATTGTTGGTGACGAAGAGTGGGACAGCGGCGAGCTATTGGTTCATGATAGCGCGCGTCTAGGCTATTTACGCCAACATGACCCATACAAACCCACGGATATTGTGCTGGATTTTTTGCAATTCACTGGTAAGCCCGAATGGGAATGCGCCAAAATGGCGGCGCGCTTTCAACTCACCAAAGACGATTTAACCAAAGAAATTGG
>CAYMID010000023.1:12798-13892 GCA_964390625.1 uncultured Gammaproteobacteria bacterium
CTCGAAGATTATTTAGCGTATAAAGAAGCGCAGCTCGAAAATGCGCAACGTTTTAACAAAAAAGTAGAACGCGAGAAAAAACATTTGCAATCATTTGTTGATCGTTTTCAATACAAAGCCAGCAAAGCGGCGCAAGCGCAGTCAAAAATGAAACAAATTGCCCGCCTCAAAACAATTGATATTGTTCACCCAATGAGTACGGCCCGAATTATGATTCCCCCGGTGGCGGCGCGCAAAGGTGTAGCCCTGCACACGGCCAATTTGGCCATTGGGTACCCAGACAAAACCATTGCGAGTGAGGTAAATGTGGACATAAATCGCGGCGAACGCATTGCGATTGTTGGTGATAATGGTCAAGGTAAATCAACTTTTTTGAAAACCGTGGCGGGGCGGCTCGAGCCTGTGGCTGGTGTTTTTCGCTGGGGTCCACACATCAATGTTGGTTATTACGCGCAACATGTGGCCGCGAATTTACCCGCTCACGAAACGGTAATCGATTATTTAAACCGCGTGTCTGACCCAACCCTAAAGAGTGAATCGGTCATGGCCATGGCGGGAAATTTTTTGTTCAAACTCGATGACCTAAAAAAACCAATTTCGGTTTTGAGTGGTGGCGAAAAAGCGCGCCTGGCTTTGGCCGGCCTGCTTTTGGCCGATAATTCCGTGCTTTTGCTCGATGAACCGACCAACCACTTGGATTTTGAAACTGTCGAAGCCCTAGCCAACGCGCTGAGTTCGACCAACCGCACAATTATTTTTGTTAGCCACAACCGCACCTTTGTTAATCTAGTCGCCACTGGCATTATTGAAGTCAAAAATGGATACGTAAAGCGCTACCTACATAATTACGAGGAATACGTGTATCATTTGGCCCAGCAATTACTACCCGAAGAAACATTTAAACCTGCCCCAACCCCGCTTCCTGCTCGTGCGTCCGATGCGGAGCGCGAAGAATTACGCGCACAATTAAAAGAGCTTAAAAAGGCCGCACACGAAATCGAAATTGAATTAGCCGAACTTGGGCGCGATCGCCAGCGCATTCACAATTGGTTTGCGCGCCACCCTGGCGAATACTCGCGCGAAAAAACCGAGAA
>CAYMID010000024.1:0-12225 GCA_964390625.1 uncultured Gammaproteobacteria bacterium
TCTGGCTGCGCCGCGTATAACTCGAGCAGTGGTTTTTCGAATCGCGAAAATTTAAAGAAATAATTTTCCTCTTGAATCAATTCAATCTCCATCTTGGGGTGAATCGGGCAACGACCATCTTCGAGTTCAGAATCTGTTTTTTCCAACTCGCAACCAACACAATATTTAACGTGATATTCTTTTTTGTAAATATCACCGCTCGCCAAACAGAGATTCCAAAATTCCTGCGCCGCGGCTTTGTGGTGTGTGTCGGTGGTGCGGATGAAATTGGTGTAGGTTAAATTCAGTGCGTCTTTTAGGGCACTAAAACGGGCCGCATACTCGTCGCAATACGCTTGTGCACTAATCCCCGCTTCTTCGGCCTTGCGGAAAATTTTGAGGCCATGTTCGTCCGTGCCTGTATTAAAAACAACCTCGCGCCCCAACAATCGCTGGTAACGGCACAGTGCGTCAGCCTGAATAATTTCGAGCGCAAACCCAATGTGAGGGTCTGCGTTTACGTATGGGAGGGTGGTGGTTAAATAGTATTTTTCCATAAATGACGATTAATTTCTGTTTCCACTTACAATCACGACGAACTCGCCTTTGGCCGGAATTTTTTTAGCTACGATTTCGGTAATTGTGCCGCGGTAAACACTTTCGAATTTTTTGGTTAACTCACGCATTACGCACATCGTACGCTCAGGTTCGAGCACGACCGCCAATTCTTTTAAACATTTTTCAATGCGGTGATTTGATTCGTAAAACACGGTGGTAAAAGGACTCTGCGCGACCTCGCGCATAAATGTTTGGCGGCCTTTTTTGTGTGGCGGAAAACCAAGGAACAAAAATTTGTCAGTTGGCATACCAGAAATTGAAAGCGCGGCCACCACGGCTGACGGGCCTGGTACAGCCACAATTTCGACAGCCTCGCCAAGCTGGTTTACGAGTTCAGAAATCAAAACATTGCCCGGATCACTAATGCCTGGCGTACCGGCATCAGTCACGAGTGCCAAATGTTCGCCACGCCCCAAGCGTTCAATAATTGCTTGCACACGCGAGGCCCCACTGTGCTGGTGGTAACTTTCGGTCGGTGTGGTAATGCCAAAATGCGTCAAAAGTGGCCGTGTCACGCGGGTATCTTCGCATAACACAACGGTAGCCTCGGCCAACACTGCTTTGGCCCGGGTGGTCATATCCCCCAAATTTCCCAGGGGGGTCGCAACAATGGATAATTTACCAGTCATGCCCAAACTCTAGCAATTTTAGCCAAAAAACACAAGGGGCGCTGATTTTTTTGTTTCGACCCTGCCCCCCAAATATGATATACTTGGATTCTATGTACAAACGTCACTTTGCCCTATTTTTATTATCTTTATTCATCATCAGTCCAGCATATGCGGCGGACTTTAACCCACACCAAATCATCTCTGACCAAGAACTCCAAGATTGGCAGAGTTTAGGTCGTAGTGAAATTCAGACATTTTTGCAGACAAAAAAAAGCCCGTTGGCTGATTTGGCCGTTTCCGATTTGACTGGCGTCACGCGACCAGTTAGTGAAATTATTTATGCAGCGGCCGAAACATACCAAATTAACCCTAAATACTTATTGGTTAAACTGCAAAAAGAACAAAGTTTAGTGACTGACAAAACACCGAGCCAACGCCAATTGGATTGGGCCACTGGATATGGTGTGTGCGATGCCTGTGATACAACTGACCCAAAACTCACTAAATACAAAGGTTTTGCTGCTCAGATTGATGGTGCAGCCGGAATTATGCGTTGGTATTACGAAAATACCACCTCCCAACCATGGATTAAACGCGCTGACCAAACTTACACGATCGATGGCCAATCTGTGACACCAGCCTCAAATGCCACGGCCTTTTTGTACACGTACACACCACACCTTTCGGGAAACCAAAATTTTTGGAAACTCTGGCAAAATTGGTTCCAAGCCACCTACCCCGATGGCACGCTGATAAAAGGCAGTGACCCAACCGTGTATGTTTTACTTGATAGCAAGAAACGACCTTTCAAAAGCATGACCGCGTTGGTCACACGCTACAACGCTAAATTAATTGTGACCGTGCCAGACAGTGAATTAGCTCGTTACGCCACTGGCCCAGCCATTGCCTTCCCTAATTATTCAATTTTGCGTAACGAAAGCAATAATTATTACTTACTGGATAATGACCAAATTCGTCCGTTTGCGAGTGCTGACTTAATGCGCACGTTTGGTTACAACCCCGACGAAGTAATTGATGTTACCTCGACTGACCTAACTGGTTATACGTTGGGCCCAACGTTAACTACCGAAAGTTTATATCCAACTGGTCGTCTGGTGCGAGTCAAAGAAAACAAGACCTTGTATTACATTAAAGATGGTTTGTACTATGTGGTACCTGATTCCAGCATTGCTGAGATTAGATTTCCGGGCCTAAAAGCGACCGCAGCTGTGGCCAAAGATTTAAGCACACTCGAATCGGGCGGCGTACTGGGATTTGCCGACGGTACGTTGCTCGCTAACAAAAGTACCAAACAATATTTTGTGATGGAAAAAGGCAGACGCCGAGCGTTTGCCTCCGAAGCGGCCTTTAAAGCATTGGGTTACAATTCCAAAAATGTAATTTGGCTCACCCAAGAAGCCATTGACCAATACCAGCGCGGCGAAGCGATTTATTCACCACTACCTGACACAGCCTTTAGCAGTAGCACCCTCGAAAAAGCTCCTGGCGACGCTATTTTAAAACCGGCCACCACCGTTGCTCCACCAGCTAAGAAAATTACCCTTAACACAACCAAAGTCGAACCAATAATCACTGGCGATAAACCAGTTATATTTAAAGAAACTGGCAAAATGGTCACTTCGACGGTCACGGTTACCACTGGTCCAGTCTTTAAAACCAAAATTGACTCGTACTTAATTGCCCGCTACGAACCAGGCAGGCCAATCACAGTTTTGGCTGGAAAAAATATCGACATACCTCGGCCTTTAGCCTCAATGACCAAAGTGATGACTGCTTGGCGTTTAACCAAGGAAAACTTTGATCAAAATGTTGTCACCGCTTACGATCCCAAAATTCATAACACCCCGTACGGATACTTATTTAAAATTGCCCCTGGCGAACAAATATACAATCACGATTTATGGTACGCTTTTTTAACCTCATCATTAAACACTGCCGGGCGCATGATGGTTAAAAGTACGACCGACGAAGCGGGTTTTATTAGTCGCATGAATATCGAGGCTCGCAATCTCGGCTTAACCAAAACTTTTTTTAGTGATGTGCATGGTTATGCACTCTACAACCAAAGCACAGCTCGTGAATACGCGACTTTGTTTACGGCAGCGTTGCAAAATGAACAAATTATGTCTGCACTCTCGACCACAACGTACGACTATACCGAAGTGGTTGATGTTGACGGTCAGGCTGAGCATCATAAAAAAAATAGTAACGAACTAATGTGGCGCACTGATTTGCCTTACCAAATTATTGCCAGCAAAACTGGGTACTTGTACGAAGCCGGGTATAACGTTACTATGGTAGTAGAACGCCCTGACGGCACTCAATTCCTAGTGGTCACCATGGGAAATCCCGACTATACCAACCGCACTGTCGAAACCGACCGCTTGGTACGCTGGGCCTTAGCCACTTTCTAATATGTCCCTTGTTTTTGCCGCGATTACGCCACACCCACCATTTCTGATTCCGACCATTGGTCAGGACGCGACTCCACGCTTGGAAAAAACTCGCACAGCTTTTCAGCGTCTCGAAGAAGAATTGTACTTGGCACGACCACAGGTAATTATTATTGTGTCACCCCACAGCAGCTACTACCACGATGCGTTTGTCGCAAATGCAGACAACGTATTTAACTCACGTTTTGAAACTTTTGGTGATTTGACCACCAAAAAAACGTGGCGCGGCACCCCTGATTTGGCAGCAAAGCTGGCCCACCAAGGCCTTACACGCACCACGCCAGTGCGACTGGTCAGTGAATCAAATTTAGATTATGGAGCCAGTGTTCCGCTATTTTTTTTGACTACACATTTACCAGATTGTCGCATTCTCCCAGTTGGCTTTAGTCGTTCTACCCCAATGGAGCACTTGCATTTTGGTGAATTAATTAAAGAAATTGCGCACGAAAGCACTTTGCGGATTGCTTTAATTGCTTCGGGTGATTTATCACACACCCTGACTCCTGATGCTCCCGGTGGATTGCGACCAGAGGGTGCGCAGTTTGACCAGACTTTGCAAAATTTATTAGTGGCGCGCAATACGGCTGGTATTGCTAATATTCCTAACGAACTAGTAACCAAAGCCGACGAATGTGGGTACCGCTCGATTTTAGTTGTGCTCGGTGCACTAAAAAATCAAGATTATACCTTCCGACCCTATGCGTACGAAGCACCGTTTGGCATTGGCTATTTAACAGGTGTATTTAATTTCTAGTGTGCGTGTTGCTAGCCTTATTCCCTTAATTCGACTCCCCCGCTCCACAGGGGAGTTTTCCTATACAATTCCCGATACAATAACCGTGCAGGTGGGACAGATTGTCGAGGCCCCGTTTCGTGGCCGCACATTACTAGGTCTAGTGAGTGCAGTAAATGATACGGGTCCAGTTGGAATTACTCTTAAACCACTCAAAAAAATAATCACCACCGCACCGATTGTTAGCGAACAGCACTTAGCCTTGTGGCAAATCGCGGCCAAACGGTACGGCGTGCACCCTGGCTTAATTGCGCGCATGGGTCTACCACCGCTCAAAAAAACCAAACTAGCCAAGGTCACGCTGCCACCATTATCATTGGCTGGTCCCGCACGATCCAGCCATACCAATCATCACTGGTATTCCAATCCAACCGAGTGGCAACACTTTATCACCGCTTCAGTCCAACACAAAGTTGCGTTTATCTTTCCAGAAAAATACCAACTAGAGCAGGCTCGCGCCCGTTTAAGCCCGGATTTATTGGCAAAAACCGTGGTATGGGATAGTGACCAGAGTGAAAAAGAACAATTTGCCAATTGGTTTAAAATTCGCAATGGTGAATTTACTTTATTACTCGGTACGCGCAGTGCCATTTTTTTGCCATTACTTGGCGCAGTTCGCACAGTTGTGCTTGATTTTGCATCCAGCACCAACCATAAACACTGGGATCAGCAACCGCGATTTCACACCCACGACGTAGCCACATGGTTAGCCGAATTAGGCGAGGTGGAAATAAAATTGAGTGGCCCCAGCCCGACCTTGGCCGCCTGGCGCGATCACGCCACTACCATACCAGCATTAAACGCAACTGTGGTGCACTTTACCTCAGAACCAGGAAACACCAGTTTGTTAGCGCGACCACTGTTGGAAAATATCAAGGCTGCTGCGAGTACACAGGCAGGTGATATTATCTGCATTTTAAATCGCCGCGGTTTAGCCACCACCATTGTGTGTCGTGATTGTGGATTTGTCGCTGATTGTCCACAATGTCAAATACCGTACATGTACGAAGGCAGTAAAAAGCAATTAGCCTGTCGGTTGTGCGGACACACCGCACCACGTTTGTCTGGTTGCCCCAAATGCCGCTCACCATTGTTGGCGTTGCGCGGTGGTGGCACCGAACGCGTAGCCGAGGAACTGCGCGTCGCCTTAGCTGGTACTGGCTACTCTATTTACATCGTTGATAAGGAAAGTGACATTATACCCGAAGCCACTGGCCCACGTTGTTTAATTGGCACTGATGCGCTCATGGCTCGACTCGATTTCGCACGCGTGATCATGGCTATGGTCCTAGACACTGACGCCAGTTTAGCGCGCGCTGAATTCACAGCCACCATGCATGCGTGGAATCGTCTGGCAGACCTACGTTTTTGGTTACCACCGACTACTCCGCTATACGTGCAAACACGCAAATCTGATCATTCATTCTACCAATCTTTAAGCCAGCCAAGTACCTTGTACCAAACCGAACTAACCACGCGCCAAGCTTTGCACTATCCACCCTTTATCTTTTTAACTCGCTTTTTGTGTTCAGGCGCAACTGAAGCAGCAGCCATAACCGCGGCACAAATTTTAAAAAATAAATTGACAAAAGAGCCCAAAAACCGTATAGTTCAGGGCCCAATTCCGCTAGTGCCTGTGCTAGCCCGCGGAGAATATTGGGCCGCTGTCTTGGTTCGTTTTGACAATCCGCCATGGGACGCACTAGAACACGCGATTAGTCAAACAAACGCAAATACAATTATTGATCCCAATCCGGTTTCCCTATTTAGTCTGTCCTAAATATGCCACTACCAATTACTTTATTGCCAACACCATCACTCCGCTCTCCATCGGCCGAACTTTTGACCACCGATATTTCTGACCAAACATTTCAAGCTTTCTTACAAGACATGATTCCAACCATGTATTTCGAAGAAGGAATTGGTTTGGCTGCGCCACAAGTGGCACACAATGTTCGAGCCTGCGTGATTGGCAAAAAAGCCATTCCTCCTAAAGTCAAAATTCCTGGTCGTGAATATGCAAATCGCACTGATTTAATTTTGCTTAACCCAACGTACGAAGTACTGAGTCGCAAGCAACAATCTGACACCGAAGGCTGTTTGTCTGTACCGGGATTTTACGGAAAAGTTCCACGCCATCGCGATATCTTGGTCAAAGCTCTCAATGAACATGGCGAACCAATTGAATTTGAAGCCCATGGTTTTTTTGCACGTGTAATTCAACACGAAGTTGATCACTTAAACGGTATTTTGTTCATTGACCGCGCCAAAGATTTATTCCAAACCGAACATCGTAAATATTTAGCGCCCGAAGTTGTTGTCAAAAACGTAAACCACCTTGATTAATATGCAAACGCCTTTGTCCATTGTATTTTTTGGAACTGAATACTTGGCCGAGGCCATGTTGCAAGCACTCTTGGCTGATTCCCGCTTTGTGATTCGCGGCGTTGTTACGCAGCCCGATCGACCGGTAGGCCGTAAACAAATACTCACAGCCTCGCCGGTTAAACAATTGGCCCTGTCTCACCAAATCCCAATTTTCCAACCCGAAAAATTACGCGAACATAATCCAGACGTACTTGAGGTGCGTCCGGATTTTTTTGTAGTGGCTGAATTTGGCCAATTAATTCCTGAGATTTGGCGCACCTTTCCCGTAATTGACACTATTAATGTTCACCCATCTCTCCTCCCTAAATACCGCGGCGCCACCCCAATTCAAAGTGCACTTCTGAATGGTGACACTGAAACCGGAGTGACGATTATGCAACTAGAGCCTACCATGGATACTGGACCAATTATTTCGGTTACCACTATGGCTCTTGATCCTAACGATGTGTACGAAGTGGTCGAAAAAAAATTAGCCCAATTGGCTGGCCCACTTTTGCAAGAGGCCATAATTGGTTTAGCCAACCACCAACTTACGCCAACTCCCCAAGATCATGCTCAGGCCACACTGTGTCGCAAACTAACGCGCGACAGTGGTCGTGTTGATTGGCAACGCCCAGCCACCGAAATTTACAATCAATACCGCGCTTTGCACCGTTGGCCTGGAATTTGGACCACGTGGAATAACCTGCGCCTTAAACTACTCGAAATTAAACCAATCGCGACCGACGTACCGGCCGGCCAAGTCCGGTGCGAGCACAATACAATTATAATCGGTACTGGCCAAGGGAGTATTTTGGTAACCCAACTGCAACTAGAGGGTCGGTCTGCCTTGACTGCACCGGCCTTTATCCAAGGCAGCACGGCGTTTGCTGGCGCGCAATTACACTAATGTGACCGCTGGTCTACTTGCACTATATGCACTGATCAGATTGGTGTCGTGGTGGACACTGGATTTTTTGTTTGCACAAGGTGTAATAGTGGTTTTACTTACTTTTCTATTTGGATTGGCGTTTTTTCAACGCCGTGAATTAGCGTGGTGTCTACTGGCGACCGAACTGGCACTAGGAGGATCCGGGAATTTTCTGCAATTCGCTGGCCTATCACTACGAACAATGTGGTTAGGGACTTTTTTGGGGCTGAGTATTTTTTTTGCCTGGTATAAAAAAACCAAACACACTCGTCACTGGGTAACATACAATAGTGGTTTAGTATTTGTCGCGGTATTATGGGGTATTGTACAGGGTTTCCGATATGGTCACGCAACCCTAGCCATTATTGGCGATACCATTCCCTTTATCTACCTTTGGCTCATAATTCCGCTATCCAAGTTGCAACTCACAGCGCGTGAACGTCGCTACCTATTACACCTCGGCGTAACCTGGTTAATTGGCACGGCTTTATTTTCGATCTTTGTCTTTGGGGTCTATGTTAGCGGACTCAGCGAACTCCATGATTTGTGGTACCAATGGTTACGCGATGTGGCTGGTGCCAAAATTACATTCTTGGCACCATGGTTTTATCGCGTTGTATTCCCCGAACAGTTGCTGTTAGTGCCAGCAGCTCTACTATGTTTATCAATTTTAATGCGTCGCGATGCCCCACACTGGAAATGGTGGGGATTGTATGGCTGTGCCGCTCTGGCTTTGGCATTGAATTTCTCACGTGGTTATTTTTTAGGCTTAGTGGTTGGCACCATCGTACTACTTTGGCAACACACTTTGTGGCACTGGTTTAAAAAAAGTAGCCTAGCCGCCGCCGCGTTAATTTTAATTTTTAGCAGCGTTTGTATAATCTCTAGCAATGGCAGTAACTCGGGGTTTGCCTTGTTAACCGGACGAGTAGCCACAATTAGCACACCTCAAACCGAAGCTAGTTCAGCCACACGATTATTATTGTTGCCCGTTATTAGCCGCCAAATTGCGGCTCACCCACTGTCTGGCAATGGCCTGGGTAGCACGATCACTTTTTACGATCCTTATTTAGAAAGATCAGTAACTACAGGTAGTTTTGACTGGGGATATTTAGAATTGTGGGCCGAATTAGGAATCGGTGCACTAACTTACCTTGGTTTATGGTTAACTGTCCTGTATTTACTGATAAAAAAAATCCATGCCAGTATTGTGGACACGGATGTGTTGGTTGGTTTACTGGCTGGTTTAGTATCGCTACTTGTGATCGGAATTACAACTCCAGTCCTTTTTCATGTTTTTGGTACTCTATTTTTAACCACGGTGCTGGCGATTACGTTGCAACCACCGCAGCGATTACGCACCCTTACCATTATAGTCGCGCGTTTTTTTCATTTACGCTAGACCATGCTTGGTACGAATTCGATCCTCGGCCATTTCGTACCGGCCTACTCGCCCATGAATAATGGGCAACCAACGCCACGGCTTATTGTAAGCAAACGCTGGTAACCAGCTACTCATGGTGCCACCGGTAATAACTCGAAATAAACATTCGGGCACATATGTGCCAACTTTTTTTTGCGCCAACATCGTCAGCCACAAATCCCAATCTTGAAAACGCTTTAGAGTCACGTCAAAGCCTGGAAAATCAGCACGACGAATTAAACTGGTGGTGGTAATGTAATTCCCCTCGCGTAATTCTTGGGGTGAAAATTCACCCGCGGTCATTTTTTTGTGGCCAAACTTAAAATCACAGTACGCATAACTGGCGCCTGGATTACGCTGCAAACCTTCGTATAAAGCCCGCAAACATTTCGGCTCAGCAATCACATCGGCATCCCAAAAAATCACATACTCTCCGCGCGATTTGGCAAATCCAGCGTTGCGAGCTGCAGGTGCACCGGCATTTTTTTGACGAAACAACTGTACTTTTTCACTAACATTTTTAGGCAAAACAATGGGCGAATTACTGCCATCGTCAATCACAATAATTTCCGTATTTGGATATGTTTGTGCCAGCGCAGACGCCAGTGACTGACGAAAAATACTTACACGGTTGTAGACGGGAATAATAATACTAATTAATGGTGCAGACATGTTACAGTTTGGTTAATTCTTCGCGCACGACTCGGCGGTCATCCCACGGAATTTTGCGGCCACCAGCCACGACCATGGCCTGCTCGCTCCCCTTGCCTGTTACGAGCACCAAATCACCTGTATCTGCCATTTGTATTGCTTTGGTAATGGCCTCGCGGCGATCAGAGATCACGAACAAATCAGAGCCGTCGACTTTTCCAGTTTGACGCACCGCGCTAGCCACATCATTCATAATTTGGTACGGATCATCATCGTATGGATCTTCATCCGTTACAATACACACATTGGCACGCTGTCCCACCAACTCACCCACACTAAAGCGGCGTGACACATCGCGCCCACCGCCCGTTGAGCCAAACACATGAATCACCCGCTGTGGCTTAATTAAATCAACCACTTCGTACAAGGCATTCATAGCCTTGGGCTCAAACGCATAATCCACAATTACCCTGAAACCATGTGCCTCGGCCTCACTAATAAACTCGGTACGCCCAGGCGCATTGCGTAAATCTTTGACAGCTTCTTGTACTGTTTCCCACTCTATTCCTAACACACGCGCAATCGTTACAGCAGCAGCAATGTTCATCATGTTATGCACACCAAACATTGGGGCCTGCAAAATATAATTATTCAACACACCAGAAATACCATGTTGATTAGTTTTGGTTTCAGTAAGCTGGTACTGATGTTCAACTGGCACAACACCATTTACATTTTTGTTTTTTTGACCAAACACATATTTTTCGGCTACACCTGATTGTAAAAACTCCAAGGTTTGTTCGAGATCACCATTAATTACAAACGATTTTGGGATTGTGTATCGAGTTTTTTTGCGTGGATTATATGCCGCCGCGCGTTGGAAAATATTTAATTTAGCTTGTTTATATTTTGTAAAACTCCCGTGTGCCTCGATGTGTTCCGGGTACAAATTCGTTAAAGTCATTATGTCGTACGCAATGTAGCGATTTCGATACTGCAATTGACCTTCGGACGTTGTTTCCACAATGGCAATGTCACATTTTTTTTCTACCATTTCACGCAAATATTGCTGTGTAGCATAACGTCCCAGCATGGTCATTTTTTGATCATTTAATTTATTTTCACCCGCAATATAAAAATCGATTGTCGACAGCGAACCAACCCGGTAACCTGCACTTTCCAATAGTTGGCGTAGCAAAAAAACGGTGGTTGATTTGCCACTAGTACCAGTTATGCCAATTACCAATAATTCCCGTGAGGGGTGCCTAAATTTATACGCACCATACCACGCAAACCACAGGTGCCGCAAATTACGAATTTGCCTAGGGATTAGAGACCGGATATTCATACATTGACCAAATAATCATAGGCACAGTATACTGAATAAACCTAACTAATTCTAGTCTATATGGATGATACCGCCCAATTCAAGGCCGATTTTGCGGCCCAGGAAAAAGCAACAGCAGAAGCGTTAGCGCGCATTATCGCGACCGCTACCGCAGCTGGAAAAGAGCCCTTTACTCTTGAGGCGTTTGAAGCCGAACAAATTAAACAAAATAAAACCATTGAACGCGTCCTATCCCCAGCTGCCTGGGCTGAAAAATACTATCGAAGTTATCCAGACCTGATGACAGTGGCCGAATTTGTGCAGGTAATGCACGAAGTCGACCCTTACGTTTAGCGCTTCAAACTGGTTTCGTACACTACTTGTTCGAGTTTGTGAACTGCTTGTTTAGCTTGGTCAAACTTATTTCGCAAGTAACTGGTCAGATTGAACTCCACCAATTCGCCGATAATTTCGTCGGCAGCCGCGGCACAGTGGGCCACAGTCGCAAAATCCCGAGTGGTGGCGGCCCGAATGGCGTAACGATAAAGCTCGCCTGGCACATCACACAGACCAGCCACGTAGACCTCGTCGGGCACGGCTAATTTCTTGAGTCCACCCATTTTACCAGTAGTTACAAACTGGTAAAAAACCTGCGCCTCCACAAACTCCTCGAGGGCGGCTTGGTACGAGCCCTCGGCCAGGAGGGTTGGTTTTTTGTGAAAGCGCTTGGCTAGACCTAGCAAGGCGGTTTCGGCAGTGGCTAACTTTTCCCCAGCCTCGGCCCGATCTCCTCGCTGGAGGGCAAAAATCGCTCGTTTAGCCATATGCTGGGCATCACCCGCCACTTTGATCATTTCGCGCCGGTCCCCAGCATAGGCCAAGGCGTGGGCCCGTAGGCTAGCCAGCAATTTTTTATCCAGAATCCCCATAAAAAGATATTGACGTTTAGTACGGTTTAGTATATCATACCGCCCGTTGACCCGGTAGCTCAGTCGGTAGAGCAGCAGCCTTTTAAGCTGATGGTCGTGGGTTCGATCCCCACCCGGGTCAC
>CAYMID010000025.1:0-11889 GCA_964390625.1 uncultured Gammaproteobacteria bacterium
TCGCCACGCCGCAACCGCGCGAGCTCGTCAATGACTTGGTGTAATTTTTGCACCCGGTCGACCTTGGCGCCAGCTGGTTCGGTTAAGCGGGCCAGGCCACGCACGGCTACTTGGAATAAGTCGCCAAAATACGCTTCGTTTAGCGCTGCCCGAGTGCGCTTGGTTTGGGGTTGGTCACGCAGAACCCGGATTAAGGGGTTCAGCGTATATGTGCGTGGCATACTAGTTGTACACTACGTCAACACTCACCCACTTGTTGCCACCCACAATCACATGGTCAACAATACCAATCCCAATAATTTTACCAACCTGCACGAGCTGTTCGGTAATTTCAATGTCAGCTTCGCTGGCCTTGGTAATTCCCGATGGATGATTGTGCACCAAAATAATTCCCGCTGCCCCATACTCAATCGCGGGTTTAAACACTTCGCGCGGGTGAATTAAATTAGCGTTAATGGTACCAATCGAAATTACTTCGTCGTGAATGACGCGGTAATGGGTATTCAAATAAATGCCACGCAAATGCTCTTTGGGCAAGCGCTCCATGTCGCGCACATAATTGTGGACATCTTTGCCGGTGCGCAACACTGCCAAGCCCGAAGTACGCTGCGGGTAAAAGCGACGCCCCAACTCGCCACACGCCACGATTTGCGCGGCTTTGGTAATTGGAATGCTCAGGTCCTCGGCCAAACGGGCTGGATTGGTTTGGCTAAAGATGGTTCGCTCGCCGTACTCTTTTACAATCCGCGTGGCCATAGTCATCACATCCTCGCGCGTGGTACCAGTACCCAGCACCACGGCGAGCAATTCTTGCACCGACAAACTACCTGCCCCACTCTTGGCCAGGCGCTCACGGGGACGGTCCTCATTAGCCATGTCCCTAATTTTCATCACATAAGTTCGACCCCGGCCGACCATTTGATTGGTCACGACCGTAGCCTGCTCTAGCACTGTGTATGCCATAGAAGATAATTAGCGCGCTCTGGAGGATATCATACACCATTTGGGGAGCAGACAACAATCTGGACCCATCTGATTTTATCAAAACCAAAATTGTCCCGAATCAGTACTAATTTGGTACAAATACGGTACTGATTTACTACCAAAAAGGTAAAAAAATGAATTCAGGCAAACAGAACGCCCTGCCGACTTAATCCCCCGAACCTGGGTTGACGACACCCCCTATTTTGGTTATAATCGCCCCACTGCTGGAGAGATGGCTGAGCGGTTTAAGGCGACAGTCTTGAAAACTGTTGAGGATGCAAGTCCTCCGTGGGTTCGAATCCCACTCTCTCCGCTTAGCACATTATACAATCCATTGGAGAGTTGGCTGAGTGGTCGATAGCAACAGTTTACTAAACTGTAGTCCCTTTACGGGGACCGGGGGTTCGAATCCCTCACTCTCCGCGAAATAAATTTGGCAAAATACACCAGAACACACCATGGAGAGGTGTCAGAGTGGCCGATCGTGCAGCTTTGCTAAAGCTGTGTACCGCAAGGTACCGCGGGTTCGAATCCCGCCCTCTCCGCACATAGTCAACGTACAATTTAAACCTTAAGGGTAACCACCATGGCCGCAATAAACCCCTACATCAACTTCAACGGCAATGCCGAAGAGGCTTTTTTGTTTTACCAATCTGTTTTTGGCGGCGAATTTACCAACCTCGTTCGTTTCAAAGACTTGGCTAGCGCCGAATTTCCAATCCCCGAAAGTGAAGCGAACAAAATCATGCGCATTGTCTTGCCAATTGGTAACAGTGTTTTGATTGCCAACGATGTTCCCGAAATTATGGGACGCGTAAACGAGAATGAAAATAGATCTAAAATAGCCATTACTGCAGAAAGTAAAGAAGAAGCAGAGCGGATTTTCAATGGACTTTCAGTGGGCGGCACCGTAGAAATGCCCATGGACCAAAGCCCTTGGGGCACGCACTTTGCCATGTTTAGAGACAAGTACGGAATTGAGTGGACCGTAGAATTTGACCCACACCAAGCTTAGTGCCATATGAAAATCTATTTTGCCGGCTCAATTCGCGGCGGACGTGAGGACAAAGATTTATACTTGGAGATTATTAAAAAACTTGGCAAATATGGTCAGGTTTTGACCGAACACGTGGGCGATAAAAATCTTACTGATTGGGGCGAAGCTGGTCCAAGTGACGAATTTATTTATAACCGCGATATTGCGTGGGTCAATGAGGCCGATGTGGTTGTGGCTGAAATCACGACACTCTCACTCGGTGTTGGTTACGAATTGGGGTATGCAACTGGCAAAAAACCAGTGCTGTGTCTGTATCGCCCAGTCGAGGGTCGTCGCACCTCGGCCATGATTAGTGGCTCACAAGAAATCCGCATTCGCCAATACAAACAAATCAATGACGTGGACATTTTGCTCGCTGATTTTTTCATGCAAGTCGAGCAATACTTTTTCTTCCGCGATAAAATACGGCATTGATTGAAAATAAGAAAACGGGGCAGCATAAAGCGCACCCCGTCGTCCACCACGACTCACCCGTACTTGATCAGCTGCTTGGCAGCTTCGGACAGCACCACGACCACATTACCGCACTCAGAGCAAACGTAGTTGCTCCCCGCCTGAGTAATGAGCCGAAGCACGTGAAGCGTGTCTGCCTTACAGCGTCCGCACCAATGATGCATAGTGAGCCTCCTTAACCTAGCAGGTTGTAGCAAAAAACAATACGGTCGACCAGTAAACGCTATGGACAATCAAACAATCCAAACCTACAACCAAATGGCCGCCGCCTACGATGCCGAAACTACGGATTTTTGGGATAAATTCCCACGTGATTTTTTTGATTCGTTTGCACAATCTGTTCACGGCACTATTCTTAATGTTGGGTGTGGGCCAGGTCGCGACGCGCTCCTGCTGCAAGAACGAGGCCTAAACTTAACGTGCCTCGATGCGTCCGAAACCATGGTCAAAATCTGCCAGAGCAAGGGTCTGCGCGCAGTGGTAGGTGATTTTTTGCAGTTGCCGTTCGCCCCTAATTCATTTAATGGTGTGTGGGCATACACTTCGCTCCTCCATGTGCCCAAAGCACAAGTCGACACCGCGTTCACCGAAATTAGCCGTGTCCTAACACCCAAAGGCATGCTTGGGTTAGGGTTAATCGAAGGCACAACCGAAGAATATAAACGTAGTGTCAAAAATACCGGCGTTACACTGCCTCGTTGGTTTAGCTATTACACCAAAACCGAGGTTGAAGCCCTGCTCAATAAGCACGGCTTTAGCCTTGTTTCGTTCACCACTTTTCAACCAAATACGCGCGTGTACCTTAACTTTATCGCGCAAAAAAATTAATTGTGTGCTGTACCGTCACTTACTAAAACCAATCCTCTTCCGTTTTGATCCCGAAGATGTGCATGATGCCTTTACGTGGTTCGGCGAACAGGCTGGGCGCTTTGCCTTAACGCGTTGGCTAGTGTCGGTTGTGTATGGATATCGTGGCCCGAATATTTCACGTACTGTTGACGGTTTAGCATATCGCACCCCTCTTATTTTATCGGCCGGATTTGATTATAATGCCCGTTTAACCCGTATTTTGCCAGCCATTGGTTTTGGTGGGGTCGAGGTTGGTTCAGTGACAGCACGCCCCTGCGCTGGCAATCCCAAACCACGCTTAACGCGTCTGCCGCAATCGCAAAGTATTCTGGTAAACAAAGGTTTACGCAACGAAGGTGTCGACGCCATCATTGCGCGACTAGCACGCACCCCGCGTGTACCTGGGTTTGTAATTGGCGTATCGATCGCACGCACCAACGACGCAGCGTCTGCCACAGTGGCGGCTGGTGTGGCCGATTATTTGTACAGTTATAAACGCCTGAACGAAACCAATACCGGCGACTACTACACCATTAACATTTCGTGCCCCAATGCGTTTGGTGGCGAAGCCTTTGCCACTCCAGAATTGCTAGACCAACTATTAACCGCCCTGCGCGCAGTCCCTTCCACCAAACCACTCTACCTTAAAATGCCCATCTCCGTGCCATGGGAAACCATTGATCAGCTTATCGCTGTTGGCCTTAAACACAACATCAACGGTATTATTATTGGCAATTTACAAAAAGATTACCAAACCCTAGCCGTGCGTACCGAAGCCCCAGCCGCATATTGTGGTGGTTTGTCTGGCGCCCCAACTCGCGCGCGTTCAAATGAATACATCACTCTTGCTCACCAAAAATACGGCGACCGCTTAACCATTATCGGCTGCGGTGGCATTTTTTCCCCTCAAGATGCGCGCGCCAAAATGCAAGCTGGTGCAACTTTGTTGCAACTGATCACAGGCGTAATTTTCCACGGGCCAGGTATCCTCAAAAAAATCGCTCGTGATTTTGCACACACAAAATCCTCGCTATAACGAACCGTGACACGCTGGTGAACTCGTAACTGTAGTCAAAAAAATATAATCAGTGGTAGTGGCCACTACACACCCCGCAAATGGGGTGGTTTTTAAGGTTGCTAAGGTACTTGTGGTCACCCACCACCACGGATATGCCTGTGGCTGCGCCTGATAATGGGCAACCACACTCGCATCTACGCTAAATAATTCCCACTGACGCACCAAATGTGTATGCCAGTACATAACTGGCAGCACGCGCCCAAACGTCCAACTGCGCACTCCATACACCACTACGGGCGACCGCGATCCAACCACAGCCTCGACTGTGTGCACGATTTTTTCTACTTGTCGGTCAGTGTACAAAAAATACTCATATACCACATTGGTTCGCGCCAAACCAGACAACAACATAATCGAAGCCAAAAAAACCAACATTTTCCCAGACAAATAACCATTGTCCCAAATCTGCTCCACTAGCCACCCCAAGGCTGCAAATATGGCCGGAATCGCTGGTACAACATACCAACTTAATTTAGTGCCGAGCAAATGCGGTGGTACAGCGGTTACCAATAACCACACTGGCCATTCCCATTGGGTGGGATACTTAGTTGATAACACCAACCAAAGCGCACCCAAAAACAACAACATCGCATAACCAACCCCTAATTGATTTTTGAAAAAATCAACGTAAAACAAGGGTCCGCCACCATGTCCATCAACTTGCCCAGTGATGCGTTCCACAAATTGTTCTTGCCAATAGACCCGCACATACTCAGCTGGATTGTAGTGATATTGCAAGCCATGCCAACCCAACCACGGCACACACGCTAACACCACTGCACCTACAAAATTCACCAGGCGACGGGTATTTTTATTTTGCCAAAAATGAATTACCTCGCCAACCACCAAAAAACCCAAAAATGGCAAAGCCCACACACCGCGGGTGAGCAAAAACACGCCCCACAAAGCAACCGCTGGCCACACGCGTTTTGACCAACGAATATACGCCGCTGGAATTGCCACACTAAATAGCAAAGTTAGTGCTTCCAAATCCGCTGTCCCCAACATATGGCGGTACCACAACACTGGCCCACTCCACAGTAACACCGAAATAGTCACTGCTGTCACCCGCGACAAACGCGTGCGCAGTAACCAATAAAAAATTGGAGCCGTCGCCACCGTTGCTAACAACGATGGCAGCCGCAAGGCCCAGATATTCCACCCAAACAATTTAACCGCGCTGGCCATTAGCCAAAATCCAAATGGCTCTTTGTCAAACCACGACGCACCTTGCAACGCCAAATGTAACCAATTCCCTGACCGGGCAATTTCGCCCGCAATATTTGCATACAAACCTTCGTCCCAATCAGCCAGTGGACGCACCGCGGCAAATAGCCCAAAACACAGGCCTGTGGCCGCAGCTAAGAGCCCACTCACCCACCGGTCAATTTTTGCCCATGATTCAGTCATATTCGCCTATATTATGGGGCTTTTTGGGCCTCTGGTCAAACTCGGATCAGTCTGGTAGGATGAAGGAATTAAAAAATATTATTTCTAATATGCCCGCAACCAAAGGAAATAAAGTAAAAGTTCACTACACCGGCACACTTAGTGACGGGACTCAATTTGATAGTTCAGTTGGACGCGAACCCTTGGAATTTACGGTTGGCAGTGGCCAAGTAATTGCTGGTTTTGACGCAGCCGTAATTGATTTAGAACCAGGCCAAAGTCGCACCGTAAATATTCCCGCTGACCAAGCCTATGGTCAAGTGCGCGCAGAATTGGTAATGAAGGTCCCACGCACCAAATTACCGCCAGACATGCAGTTTGACGTTGGTCAAGAATTGTATTTGCCTCAGGGCGCCAGTTTTGTGCCCGTGAGTGTGGTTGCCCTCGATGATGAGAGTGTCACCATTGACGCCAACCACCGTTTGGCTGGCAAGGATTTAACGTTTGTGATTGAACTCGTGGAAATTCTCTAACCACGTGCCAACGTAAAACCCTGCACGTGTGCGCCCGCATCTGCCAGCACCTTGGCAGCCGCTTGCATTGTACTGCCCGTCGTATACACATCGTCAATTAACCAAATATTCCGACCCTGCACCAGGGTCGGTTTTTTTATAACAAAGGCCTGATCCATGTTTTTTAAACGACCTGCACGGTCCAATTTGGCTTGCTGTTTAGTGGCCCGCCTCCGCGCAATCGCATCCTCGCATAGCGGTGCACCAAACCCAACTGCTACCGCAAACGCGATCACGGCCGCCTGGTTAAAGCCACGCTCGGCCAGACGTCGCCGATGCAGTGGAATTGGAATTATTAAATCTGGTCGTGCAATTGGTGTATTTTTCGTACTCCAACGATACACAAGCCTTTGTACTGCACTAACCGCAGCCGCCGCATACTGGTATTTTAATTGCTCAATTAATTTACCTACGCCACTATCAGTCTCGTATTTAGCCAGCGAACGCACAGCTTCTAAACCACTTGTACCCACTTCCAAAAATAAGCCCGGTACTTCAATTTTTCGCTCGCACGATGCACACAACAAAGCCCCCTCTTGCTCACATAATAAACAAAACTGTGGGAACACAGCGTCCCACAGCCAGTTTAATAATCCCCCCTTTAGCATAGTTTACTTATCCCAATAAAAAGCATTAACGCGCCAAGCACCATTAATCTTAACTAAATCAACCCGTCCAGTACGCTGACGCAATTGGTCAGCTTGCCCTGCTTGACTAACAGTCTCCTGAACACCAACCGTAACTGTGGCCGTATCACCATCGCGTTTCACTAAGGTCGTACTTAACACTTGGGCTGACACGCCTTGGTATGTACTACTAGCAGCCAAACCTTGACGACTCACCCACTCCATCAAACTGGCGGTGCTAATTGGCTCGACATCACGCAAATGACGGTTATCATTTTGGTTAGAATAAGTGGCAAAACGCTCTACAAAAATCCCAGCTAATTGACGTACATAGCGTTCCTCAGCATTATCATCCTTTGGGGCAGTAATCGGTGTGTCACCAAAACGAGGTACTTCGTCTGACAAAGCTGGCGGTTTTTCTGGTAACTCAGTAGTTGAAGTCGCAGTCTGAACCGGAGTTTGTGTCACTGGCTTTGGCCGACGCGACCACCAAATCCCCAAAATAGCTAGGACAATCACCAAGACAATACTACCAATAATTAAGGCCAAACGTTGGCGTAAGGTAAGCATACAAAAAATGATTAACCGCGACCCTGCGGACGATTTTGCATTTGCGCTTCGTATTCGCGCTTAGCTTTTTCCATTTGCAAAAGTTGTTTAGGGTCAGAGGTAATAAGCTGATCTTCGGTGTACGACGCAACAATTTTGATAGCTGCGTGTTTGTTGCCGGCAAAGAAAATCCCCTCACCAACCGCACTCTCGAGCAGCAAATACTTCTCGCCCTCAGTCAACATAAACACGCGCTGAATCATATCCACGGCTGCGGGCGATTGACGGAGCAATAGCTGCAACGACGAGTTGGTCACAATTGCTTGACCGTATGGCGAACGCAAAAAGTCGTTCACGTCTTGCGTAATCGTCGTTACGCCCAAATAGTATTTGCGACAGCGTTTAACTAGGGCGTAAATAAACTTCGCACTATCTTCGTGTGTCATTAACCACCACGCTTCGTCAATTACCAGTACGCGCTTTTTTTGCTCAGACCGCACAATGTTCCAAATGTGGTTGATCAGCGAATAAATCGCCATTGGACGAAGTTCATCTTCCAAATCGCGCACACTAAAAATCACCAGTTGGTTTTTGACATTTACATTGGTAGGCGAATTGAACAAACCAGCAAACGTACCCTCGGTATACTTGCGCAATTTAAGCACCAACTGTTCGGCCCCATCCATACCCTCGAGCACATCGAGCAAATCCTGCATAATTGGCGGCTCGACCGTAGCCAAATCCGAGAGCGGAGTGATGTCTTTTTTGGCATACGTTTCCAACAGAGCACGGTCAAGAATCGAGTCTTCTTGCGGAGTAATGGCGCCAAACATAATGCGCAACATACCCTTGAGTGTAATAACCGCGCTTCGAATAATATCTTCGGTAGAAATCTGCTGCCCCACTGGCCGCGGCAAATCAAATGGATTGACTTTACTTTCACTAGCCAACGAAATGTTCACATACGTCCCACCCACTGCCTCGCACAGGTGGACATATTCCATTTCTGGGTCGATGACAATAATTTCTGCGCCCATCATTAAACTACGCAGCACTTCCAATTTCACGGCATATGATTTACCAGCACCAGAGGTGGCAAACACCACCATGTTCGCGTTCTGCAACGAGAAGCGATCAAATAAAATCAGACTATTATTATGCCGATTAATGCCGTACAAAATTCCATCGTCACTGGTCAATTCCGACGAAATGAATGGGAAAGACGAGGCAATTGGCGACGAGTTCATGTTAAACGAAATCGTCAACTCATCGATCCCCAGCGGCAAGGTGGATACAAAACCCTGCTCGGCTTGATACAACACATTTTTACTATAAATCAGGCGGGCGCCAAACAAATTTTCAATTTCCTCGGTTAATTTTTCCAATTCTTTTTTATCCTGACTGTACATGGTTACGTAAAACGCGAATTGGAAAAAATGTTCAACTCCTTGGGTTAAATCATCGCGCAACTGTTCAATGTCACGCAAAGCTGTTTCGCGCAGCGGGTCACGCGGCGCACCTTTTTCCGCATCGGCCGACAACTGGGCTTGCAGGGCACCAACTTTTTTCTTTAACTGCTTTAAAATAATCGCTGACTTCACCGGATAAAAGAACATGCTAATATCCATGGTGTAGTTAAGGTTCAAAATTGGCGCACTCCAACCAACTGCAATGTAACGCGGGTATGTGACCACAAATGTGGTTCGCAAATACGTAGTCCCCAGCTGAATAAAATTAGACTCGACCGAAAAAGCCGATGGTGCGATCAAATCACGAATCGCCACGGTACCCTCGCGATATATCTTTTCCTCTTGAACGGTGGCGAGCTCGGACGCTAATTCAGGCCCATTTTTATTGGGTTTTATGACTTTACGACTATTTGGTTGAATGGGCTTGAAAGGCATACTAAACGTTTTCGATTTGAATATCTTGCACATTACCCAAAGTCTCGGCAAAGGCAATGTCCGGGTTGTACGTGGCGTAGTACAGCTCGATTAACGCCTGCGTATCTAATTCCACGGGTGTAAGACCAATACTACTCAACCCGCCTACAATCTGTCGCACTCGTGACTGCAACTCAGCGCGACGAGCCTGGAAACGCTCGTCTTTTAACCGCACACTCATGGCTGGACGCAACACTTCTTTGAACCGATCCCAAAAACTTTTGCGCTTATTAGAAAGCGGATCATACGGCACTACCACATAATACCGCTTGGTCATAATTTGCCCGATTTCTACCAACTCTTCCACAAACGCCCGGTAATCAGCGGTTTGTACGCGTAGTAATTCGTTTGGTTGTTCTTTCTCAATCGCCCGAATTTTTTCCAAGTATGGTTTAATTTGTAATTTTCGCGATTGGACTACCACTTGAATTGGATAATCAATTGAATTGAGGAAACCGACGTACGACGAGATAATCGCGTTTTGTTCATCCTCGGATTTAAGCGCAAAATTTAAACTAGACACGAGCAAAACCGAGCGCAAAGTGCCATCCTTAAGGATCACCACGCCATCACGAATTTCCGCAATTGGTAAATTGGCCTGTGTTGGCGGGCGAGTGTTTTTTTTCTTTTTTTTCATTTCTTGGGTTTCAGCCATACTTATAGATGATCATCAGGCCGGTAAAAACCACCAGTGTTGGCCAACAAAGCCAAATCACGAATGCGTTCTCGCTTGGCTGGCACGGTTTTAGTTACTTCCACAAATTCAACCTCGGTCCCCTCTTTGCGCAAATATTCTAACTCATCATCGGTATAATACTTTCGCCACACGCGCAAACTTGGTCGACGCATGGTTTGAAAAATATTGAGTAAAAAGTAATGAAAGGTTTGGCCATTTACTTTAACAAAGGCTAATACCAAGGAACCGCCGCCAACTAACACTAAAATCAAAATAAATAAGGCCATGTCACCAAACCGAAAGGCCAAAAAGACAATAATTCCAGCGGCCAGTAAAATCAAAAATTGTCGCGTGGTGATTGGCCCGAAGATTTTGTCTTCAACCTCGATAAATTGTGGGACCACAAATTGCTGCATACTAAAGCATGACTTCACGATTGACTGCATTAATGGCTACCCATTCGGCGGCTGACATGGTGCCAAGTTCGGCCGCAACGTCGGCGACTGGGCGTTTTTGGTTGACCGAGCGTACAGCAATTTCTAAATATTGTTGCAGTAATGGGCTCTGTTGCCAGGCAGTAGCCGCGTCCATGTAGAGCAAAAATGATTCTTGCCGCCACCCCGAGAATTTGGCCAAAAATGCAGCTGCGGCCGCCTCGGTCTGTGCGCCCAACCGACGCCAATCAGTAATGGTAAAACTTTGCATTTCCTCGGCCGGACCAGTGAGCGGTGTGGCCGCCACCCGAATATCCTGGATTACTTTGGGTGAAACTGGTGCCATGGGGACAACCGGTGCTACTGGCACAACCGGGGCAGCCTGGATACTCGGTTCAACAGGAGCCACTGGCGCAGGCTCAATCTTAGGATTTACAGGAGTGTTTAAACGGAGTGGCTTTGGTGCGCTTGATTCACCAAGAGATTGAGTAAAAGCCTTTGTGGCCGGTGCACTTAATGGCACCTCTAGGGCTGGCTTGGCGGTGGGACGTTCTGGCGTAGGCGAGGCTGATTGATTCCTTTTAAATTTAGCCATTACCACAATCAGACCAGCCGCGACCTCGGTTTCTAAACCCAAACCGCCTTTATCAGCCGATGCCGTGGCATAGTGCAAAAACTGGTCGTTATCGCGCACCCCTTTTAGCCACGAAGCGATCAAAGACTGCGCCCGACCCCACAAATCATTGGCCACCATTAATTTGCTTTCGCGCACAATTTGGCGAACCACCTCATCGTTAATTGCCGGTGGGGCCTGCATAATTTCGGTACTGCGAACCTCGGCGGGTGCGATTGATTCTTCCAGCAATGGCGTTTCGCGGGCCGCTTCAATTTCCGTGTGCGGATCCAACTTCACCGGTGGCAAAACACTTGGCTTAGGCGGCTCTGTTACGGGTGCAGGAGCAGCATCCGCCGGTGCATTCGCCGCTGGCGCGGCGTGCATTTTTTTGAATTCAGACAAAGGGACGCGCACTGTAGTGCCGTCCGGTTTTTTGACTGAAATCATTGGTTCTGTGGCCATATTACGTTAATAAAGCCTCGTTCCACTGAAATTTTCCTGCGCCTTCATCAAAATAGTATAACTCACGAATTTGATCATCACCCTGGTCAGCGGCCAATGAATCGAGTAGAGCCAAAACCCCATCCAAATTAGTAAATTCACCGCTACCGTCTCGGGTAAACCGCGCCTCGATCATGGATTTGATGTCGGTGTAATTTACTT
>CAYMID010000026.1:0-3406 GCA_964390625.1 uncultured Gammaproteobacteria bacterium
TGAAAGAAAGCCACCTAAATCAGGGTAGTATATATAGGTGGGGGCCTGGGGTGGTCAGCCGGGCAATTGACCCCTTGCCAAAATCCCAAAATAGTGCTACAGTACGCGCACTTTATTAATTTGTCTCACTCGGACAGGGGTGAGAACTCGGGTTTGCCCGGGTTAATCTTGGGCCCGAAAGGGCGAAAAGATATGTCACAAACTCCAGCATTTGCTGATTTACTCAAGGATTACTTTGGTAAAATCCCTCAAGTCGGCGATTTAGTAAAAGGAACCATCATTTCGATTGACCGTGGCGAAGTTCGCATCGACATCAACGGCATCATCATTGGTGTGGTGCGTGGCGAGGAATTGTTTGGTGAATCCAAAGAATTCTCCGACGTAAAAGTTGGCGACGAAGTCGAAGCGACTGTAGTTGACGAAGAAAATGAATACGGCGAAATGGAACTTTCGTTCCGTGTGGCTGGCCACAAGATGGTCTGGGATCGCATGGGCGAACTCAAAAAGTCAGGTGCAACCATGATGGCCAAGGTTGTTCAGGCCAACAAAGGTGGTCTGATGCTCCAGGTTGACGCTCTGTCTGGTTTCTTGCCAGTATCACAGCTTAACCCAGAACACTATCCACGTGTGCCAGGTGGCGACAAGAACCGCATTTTGGAACACCTCCGCCAATTCATTGGTCAGGACCTCAAAGTGCGCGTGTTTGATGTTGTTCCAGACGAAGAAAAATTGATTCTTTCCGAAAAAATCGTTTGGGAAGAAGAACAAAAGAACATCCTTGATTCGTACAAAGTTGGCGACAGTGTCGAAGGTGTTATCTCTGCCCTTACTCCATTTGGTGCGTTCATGAAATTTGGTGACGGCCTCGAAGGTCTCATCCATATTTCCGAAATCGTCTGGCAGCGCATTGACCATCCAAAGGATGTCCTCAACATGGGTGACAAAGTCAAGGCTCAGATTATTGACCTCAACAAGTCCAAGATCTACCTCTCTCTCAAGCGCCTTATCGACGACCCATGGAAGAATGTAAAAGACCGCTACAAGGTTGGTCAGGTAGTCGAAGGCGAAATCCACAAAGTTGAACCATTTGGTCTTATGATCAAATTGGACAATGAAATTCATGGTTTGGCTCACATTTCCGATCTTACGGACAAAGCCCCAACTGACCCTCGTGCGTTCTTAGAAAGTTTCAAAATCGGCGAAACTCGCAAATTTGAAATTATTTCCATGGAACCAACCGAACACCGTTTGGGCCTCAAGCTCGAAGGTGTAGTCGGCGCCAAGCGTCCAGCCCGCAAAGCCAAGGCTGAACCCAAAACCGACAAGGCCGAAAAGCCAACCGAAGCTACAGAGTAAAGGCTTGATTTAAACCGTTAAATAGCGTATAGTACCCCAACTATACGCTATTTTATTTATGAAACATTTGCTCAAAAATTTTGCCATCATGGTGGTCGTGCTGTTTATTCTGGCCGGTGCATTTGCATTTATGCGTCCAGCTACCAGCAAGCCCGAATTGGTGGGCGTGAATCGGTTAGTTCAAGAAATTCAGGCCAGCAACGTCAAAAACGTTGATGTTCAAGGCGACACCTTAACGGTCCGGCTTAAAAGCGATGAACAAAAAAAGCTCGAGGTAAAAAAAGAAGTTTCTCAGTCTTTTTCCGAGTTAATGTCTAACTACGGTGTGCCAGCTGATAAGCTGCAGGGCGTAGACGTATTCATTAAGCAAGAATCAGGTTGGAAGTTTTGGGCAGCGCTTATTGTTCCATATCTAATTGGGTTCCTGTTACTCATGGGTTTATTATACTTAATGACACGTCAAGTCCAGGGTGCCAACAACAAAGCCATGACTTTTGGTCAGAGTGGTGCGCGTAAAGTTAAACCAGATGACAAGGGCACCAAAACCTTCAAAGACGTGGCTGGCGCCAAGGAAGCGAAAGAAGAATTGGCCGAAGTGGTTGATTTCCTCAAAGACCCAAAAAAGTTTGCCGAAGTTGGCGCCAAAATTCCTCGAGGTGTGTTGATGATGGGTTCACCTGGTACTGGTAAAACATTAATGGCAAAAGCGGTCGCTGGCGAGGCTGGAGTGCCTTTCTTTCATTTGAGTGGGTCAGAATTTGTGGAAATGTTTGTAGGTGTCGGTGCGAGTCGCGTACGCGATTTGTTTGCCAAGGCCAAAAAAGAAGCCCCAGCCATTGTATTTATTGACGAAATTGACGCGGTTGGACGCAAGCGCGGCGCTGGTTTGGGTGGTGGGCATGACGAACGCGAGCAGACACTCAATCAGATTCTCGTCGAAATGGATGGGTTTGAACCAAACCTTGGCGTCATTGTGATGGCCGCCACCAATCGCCCCGATGTACTCGATGCCGCCCTCCTGCGTCCAGGCCGTTTTGATCGCCGGGTAATGATTGATATGCCAGACATCGAAGCGCGTGAGGAGATTTTGCGTGTTCATGCTACCAACAAGCCATTGGCCGAGGGTGTTTCGCTGCGCCGTGTGGCGGAACGCACACCAGGTTTTTCGGGTGCCGATTTGGAAAACCTGTTAAACGAAGCCGCAATTGCCGTAGTGCGCGATAATCGCAAAGTCCTGGAGGAAATTGATATCCTCAAGACCATTGAAAAAGTCATCCTTGGTCCAGAAAAACGTTCACGCGCCATGAGCCACAAAGAAAAAGAAATGACTGCCTACCACGAGGGTGGCCACGCCTTGGTCGGACACTTTTTGGAACATTCAGACCCAGTGCGCAAGGTTTCGATCATTGGTCGTGGTATGGCTGGTGGCTACACGCTTAGTATGCCAGAGTCCGATGTTCACTACCGCACCATGGCTAAATTCAAAGACGAAATTGCCATGATGTTGGGTGGATATGTAGCCGAACGCATGATTTACGGCGACAACATGCTTACCACTGGCCCTTCGAGTGACCTTAAAAAGGCGACGCAGTCAGTCACGGCCATGGTTATGCAATATGGTATGAGTGACCAGCTGGGTCCGCGCCAGTATGGCGATAACGAAGGCATGATTTTCTTGGCCGAAGAAATTCACAGCAAGAAAAACTACAGCGAAAAAACCGCCGAGTTGATTGATTCCGAAATTGCGCGTATTCTAAACGAGGCCAAAGCTCGCGCGACCGAGGTGCTCACCAAGCACCGCGCCGAGCTCGATAATCTGGTTAAGGTCTTGCTCGAAAAAGAAACAGTTGAACAGCAGGAATTTGTGCAATTAATGGGTGGTCCAATCAAAAAGGCCGATGACACAAATCCAGCTGGTACAGTTGTACAGGATTAACAAAAAAAACAGCCCTCGTACGAGGGCCTTAGCCGACATGGCGAAATTGGTAGACGCACTTGCCTTAGGAGCAAGCGGGGCAACCCTTGAGAGTTCGAGTCTCTCTGTCGGCAC
>CAYMID010000026.1:3506-11698 GCA_964390625.1 uncultured Gammaproteobacteria bacterium
AGGTTGTGTAAAACCAGCCCTAAACCAACCGCAGTCAAATTTAGTATCCCAACCAACTGTAACCACCACAGCACCCGTACCCTCGGTCGAATCGCCAGTATCAGTTAGGTTTGTTGACCAAGCCGTGGGTTATGCGTTTGAATACCCTGAAAAAATGTACCTTACCCAAGCTGGACAAAACACAGTACTAACACACGCAATTTCATTCTCGCACACTGATCCATGTGATTTACAAAACGGAGCCACTATTCCGTTGCTAACCGATTACACGGTACGCTTGTCCGCAATGCCAAAAACACAGTTGGCCGAATACCTCACAAAACAGCGTGGTCCTGAATTTGTTAAGGAAAATTTTAGCAAAGATTGGTTCCTTTCGAACAAAGAAGAAGTGCAGGAGGTTATTGTTGGCAGCCATAAGGCCGCCCGTTTAGAAATGGGTGCCGAGGGGTGCGGCCTCGTAACGTACATTGTGCCACTGTCAGCCACACAAGTAGTTATTGCCGAACAACCATTTGGCAATATCACTTCACAATTATTTGGTGGTGACGAGACCAAACAAGCGCGCCAATTACCCGATGTGATTTTAGCCGAAGATGTAACCAAGGTGACGGAACGGATTTTGGCCAGCCTCACCACTGTCCAGAGTACGGGGAGTGTGGTTGGGTTTATTCGCCCCGCCTCATCAAGCGAAATGGTTGCGTACTCGAGTGAAAATAATTTTTCCTTCCGCTATCCAAGTGGTTGGTTAGCGCGAGTGACACCGCGCTCGTATGCGATTGATTACGAAGTTTTACCAAACTTGAAGGCTGGTTTAATTGCGCCATCGAATTTTCAAGCCACCAATCATTTGTTACTCAAGAGTGCGGCCAGTACCTTTATTAACGCCGAAACCGAGGGCTTTACTGTAGCCAAAGAAAGTGTTTTACAAATAAATAATCAAGAGTGGAATCAGGCCGATTACATCCGGTTGCCTGGTGGGGCGGCCGATGAACGGCGCGTAATTGCAATTGGCCCACATCCAGTACGCGAAGATTTAGGTTTTTTGGTACAATTAAATTATCCACTCGACAAAGAAAAAGACGCCCGCGCTATTTTTGAACGCGTACTCAGTACGATTGGTCCGCGTCCATAATATGCACGTGCCAGATAGTGCGTTTTTGGCTGCAGACACTGACCCAAATTTACCAGCGCTCGATTTGCACGGTGTTTATTTGGTTAGTGATGCGCTCGAAGCTTTGGAAAAAAATTTATACTGGTGGAGTGCGCATCAGGTGCGTTGCGCTCGCGTGATTCACGGTTTTGGTTCAGGCGTACTTGCCGATGCCGTACACGCAACGTTAATCAATCACCCGCTCATCAAAGCGTGGCAAGACGCGCCATCGGGCGGTAGTTGTATTGTGTTTCTTTAGTAGTGATACGATTTACCGGCCAGAATCATCGCGGCGCGGTACAATTGTTCGTCTAAAATTACGCGCGCTAATTGGTGTGGAAATGTGAGCGGCGATAACGAGAGTTTTAGTTGCGCAGCTTGCAAAACATCGTCGTGCAAACCCAGTGGTCCACCCAAAACCAAGGTGATATTTTCACCGCGAGTGCTATGTTCGTCCAGCCATTTAGCCAATTGGGGCGATGTAAAGCCCTTGCCCGCCTCGTGCAGGGCCACCAACGTTGAGCCTACGGGTACCTTGGCCAGGATTTTGGCCGCTTCTTTGCGCTGAATTACCACTCGTTCCGCCTCGTCACTGAATTTTTCTTCAGGAATTTCCAGATAATTCAGTTTGGCATAGGGCTTAAGCCGAGTTAAATAGGTGTTTTCTGCCTCTAGCCAGTGTTTTGTGGTCAATTTACCGACGCAAATCAGGGTCAAATTTAGCATATTTAGGGGTTTAAATTTGGTTATCCGCAACTTATCCACATATGCCCTATTTTACTAGGTGAAAGGGGGCTTGACAACCCTGGGGAATCAGTATAAAATTGCCACACGTTTGAATTAACTCAAACACCAAGTCCCAACTTGTTTGGACCTCTGGGTACAGCTTTGACCAAAAACTTACAATGTTTCAATCGACGCTTCACTCGGAATATCCAAACAGGTAGCCAACAACACCGTTGTTAAAGGCCGCCTGAATGGCGGTCATTTTTATTCCGGAAGCACACAGACACACGACTGGTGACAAACCTTGCCCCCAATCGTGTGACTGAGTGACTGATGCGACTGACAGGGTGATTGATCCTTACAATTCAACAATGACAAACAATCAGGGTATAGCATTTATAATCTGGAAAGCACAATTGTGTGCTTCCGTAGTGCATAAGAGCAAATGGTGGATGCCTTGACACAATAAGACGATGAAGGACGTAGCAATCTGCGATAAGCTTCGGGGAGGTGATAAGCAACCTTTGATCCGGAGATCTCCGAATGGGGGAACCCACTTCAATTTTTGAAGTATCACGCGCCCAATACATAAGCGTGTGGAGTGAACCTGGGGAAGTGAAACATCTCAGTACCCAGAGGAAAAGAAAATAACGAACACTGATCTCACGTGAAAGCCATCATCGGCTTTCGAGTCGTTGATCGACTTCGCGTGAGTTCTGTGTCTATGATTCCGTTAGTAGTGGCGAGCGAAAGCGGAAAAGCCTAAACTTATACAATGTTGGTATCGGGGACAAAGGAGTCTTTGACTTTTTTCGACGCGGTACCTTAAAGGGCAGGCCGTTGTTGTATAGGTGTAGTAAGAGTAAGGCTTTGGCAACCTGATATTGCCAGGTATGAAAGAGTACATATATAGCTGAAGACTCCTGGAACGGAGCTCCATAGACGGTGATAGACCCGTAAGCGAAATATATTTGCCTCATACTGCCTTGGATCTTGAGTACGGCGGAACACGAGAAATTCCGTCGGAATTAATGCCGACTATGGCATAAGGCTAAATACTTATTGTGATCGATAGTGAACCAGTACCGCGAGGGAAAGGTGAAAAGTAGCCCGGTGAGGGCGGTGAAATAGATCCTGAAACCATTTGCTTACAATGAGCCGGAGCCTCCGCAAGGGGGTGACGGTATTCCTATTGAAGAATGAGCCTACGAGTTATTGTTTGTGGCAAGGTTAACCAATTCTGTTGGGAAGCCGCAGGGAAACCAAGTCTGAATAGGGCGTTAAGTCGCAAACAATAGACCCGAAACCGGGTGCGCAATCCATGACCAGGATGAGCCTTCTCGAAAGAGAAGGGGAGGTCCGAACCGACTAGCTGTGCAACACTAGCGGATGAGTTGTGGATAGGAGAGAAATTCTAATCGAACTCGGTAATAGCTGGTTCTCCTCGAAATAGTTCTTGGACTAGCTGTATGTGATCCCCTCGGTGGTAGAGCACTGGCTGAAACTTGGGTCCTTCGGGATACCAGTTTTAATCAAACTCCGAATGCCGAGGATTAACAGCATACAAGTCAGACCGTGAGGGCTAAGCTTCACAGGTCAAAAGGGAAACAGCCCAGATCGCCATTTAAGGTCCCTAAATCGATACTAAGTGTAAAAGGTGGTGTCAATTCTCAAACAACCAGGATGTTGGCTTAGAAGCAGCCATCATTTAAAGATAGCGTAACAGCTCACTGGTCAAGAGTTTTCGCGCCGAAAATGTACCGGGGCTCAAGTATCGTACCGAAACTGCGAACTTATACTTAACTGTATAATTGGTAGAGGAGCATTCCAAACTGCTGCGAAGCATACATCGTGAGATGGTGTGGAGCGTTTGGAAGTGAGAATGTAGGCACAAGTAGCACATATGGAGGTGAAAGTCCTCCACGCCGTAAACCCAAGGTTTCCAGGGCCACGAGAATCGTCCCTGGGTTAGTCGATCCTAAGGCCAGCCTAGAACACTAGGGTAACCGATGGACAAGCAGGCTAATATTCCTGCACTTGGCAAAGTTTGTTATTGCGTCCGTATTACTGAGCTGCGAGCGAAATTGGTATTGTTCGTGCCGAAAGGCAGAGATCCAGTCGCAAGACTGGGACAATTCGCGGGTAGGTGGTGCCGAGAAATGCGCAATAACGTTAGGCTTTGTCAAATCGTACCGTAAACCGACACCGGTGGGTGAGTCGAGTAGACTAAGGCGAACGAGAGAAACATCGTTAAGGAACTAGGCAAAACAGCGGCCGTAACTTCGGGATAAGGCCTCCTCTCTTCGGAGAGGTCAACAAAAGACCACTTGCAACTGTTTACCAAAAACACAGCTCGCTGCTAACTCGCAAGAGGATGTATAGCGGGCGATGCCTGGCCAGTGTCAGAACGTTAAAGGGAGAGGTCATCCAAGTTTACTTGGGGCAGCCTTGATCTGAAGCGCTGATGAACGCCGGCGGTAACTATAACCGTCCTAAGGTAGCGAAATTCCTTGTCGGGTGAGTTCCGACCCGCACGAATGGCATAATGATGAGTGGACTGTCTTGACGATGTACTCGGCGAAAATGCAAGTGTCGTGAAGATGCGACATACCCGCAACTAGACGAAAAGACCCCGTGAAGCTTTACTATAGCTTGATATTGGTGCATTGCTTCGTATGTTCAGCATAGGTGGGAGCCGAAAGGCAACAGTGAGATACCACCCTTGCGTAGCGATGTGTCTAATCCCGACCCTTGAATCAGGGCTGGGAGACAGTATCTGGTAGGTAGTTTAACTGGGGCGGTTGCCTCCCAAAATGTAACGGAGGCGTTTACAAAGGTTGGCTTGGTCCGGATGGAAATCGGACTGGACGTGCAAACGCAAAAGCCAGCTTTACTGAAAGGGCTACCACCCGATCAGTCGCGAAAGCGGAAGTTAGTGATCCGACCGTACGATATAGGACGGCGGAAGCTCAACGGATAAAAGCTACTCCGGGGATAACAGGCTGATCGCGCCCAAGCGTCCATAGCGACGGCGCGGTTTGGCACCTCAACATATCGGGGTGCACAAACAGTGATGTTTTTCCCAATTACTTTTCGTCAAAATTGTTTAATTAGATAGAATCAGAGATCATATCGGCTTATAACGGAGAACCCGTCAGTGATACAACATCACCCGGCAACCCCGTGGGAAGTCAGCTGAAAACAGCTTGACCCCGTAACGACTGACCCGAAAGGGAAGACTTGTGACTGGTAATGCCAGTGCAGGTAACACGCCGACTCTTGTTAAGTTAAAACTGAGATCATGCCGGTCACGACCCGAAAGGGTTCGGCTACCATCCAGAGCAAGAAGAAGATATAGTCTACACCAAATGAAAGTTTGGATAACGTACGATGTCGGCTCATCGCATCCTGGGGCTGGAGAAGGTCCCAAGGGTTTGGCTGTTCGCCAATTAAAGCGGTACGCGAGCTGGGTTCAGAACGTCGTGAGACAGTTCGGTCTCCTATCTGTTGTGGGCGTAGAATATTGAGAAAGCCAATCCCTAGTACGAGAGGACCGGGATTGACGAACCTCTTGTGTACCAGTTGTGCACCACGCAAAGCTGGGTAGCTAAGTTCGGTTTGGATAAGCGCTGAAAGCATCTAAGTGCGAAGCCGTTTTCAAGATTAATATTCGTTTGAGAGTCCTTCTAGACTAGAAGGTTGATAGGCGCTAGGTGTATGCCAAGGCGTACTAATAACTCGAGCATTACGGAAGCACAGAGTTGTGCTGACTCTGAAAGTTTGTCAAAACTCAATTACTGAGACTCCAAAAGAGGCTCAAATCTTGGTGGTTCTTGCGTCAGAGGTACACCCGTTCCCATCCCGAACACGGAAGTTAAGCCTGACCGCGCCGATGGTACTCGCAAGGGAAGAGTAGGTCGCCGCCAAGATTTGAGTCTTTTTTATTTGAAAAAATTAGGGTTGCTTTTTTTGTTGGTATTTGGTAAGGTCCGGGTTGGACAGGCCGTGGCTTAATCTATGGAGTTTGCCAGATGGAAACAAATGAAAGAGAGAAGCATGTGGTCAAAAAACTCAAGTCAGACGCGCCGTATGGAGATTAAGGAGGGCGGGCAGTAAGAATCGGTCACGAGGTGGTTGTCCGCACCTCGTGGTCACCATCTCAAAGTGACACAGTTTGACGACAGTTATTTGAGAATAATACCAACTGGGCAGTGGTCTGACCCTATAACTTCGGGCAAGATGAACGCGTCGGTAACGCGTTTTTTTAATTTTTCGCTGACGAGAAAATAATCGATGCGCCAACCCACGTTGCGGGCGCGAGCATTGCCCCAGTGGCTCCACCAGGTGTAGAGATTTGGTTCGTTTGGATATTTAGTGCGGAGAGTGTCAACAAAACCAGCGTCTAGGAGATTTTGGAAGCCCGCACGTTCCTCGCTGGTAAAGCCATGGAGCCCAATGTTTTCCTTGGGCCGAGCCAGGTCAATCTCTTGGTGTGCCACATTAAGGTCGCCACAAACAATGACCGGCTTTTTTTGCTGCAACTGTTGAAGGTGTGCCAAAAAGGCCGGGTCCCAGCCACGTTCGCGAAAGCCAAGCCGACTTAAATCATCCTTGGTGTTTGGCGTGTAAACATTAACGAGGTAAAAGTCCGTGAATTCGGCGGTCAAAAGGCGCCCTTCGCGGCTGCTGTCGCGGCCTTGATCATCAACCAAAGAGTATTTAGCCATGATTTCGGGACTAAAATTGGTTTGGGTAGAGAGCGGCGCTTGTTTGGTAAAAATCGCGGTGCCAGAGTAGCCTTTTTTGACCTCGGATGAGCACCAGTATTCCTGATATTGTGGTAGATCGATTATCGCTTGTCCTTGTTCGGCCTTGGTCTCTTGGAGACAAAGAATATCGGGGTCGTGGGCATTGATAAAATCAGCGAAGCCTTTTTTGAGTACAGCCCGAATGCCGTTAACGTTCCAGGAAATAAGTTTGGTGGACATAGTAAAATCAGTATAAAGTCACTACGTGATTTTGTCCACAGCCCCATACGTTGCGACTAAAACGTTTTGTTGGTATATTTGTTTGGCTTTATTATTTCTTGTCTACTCTATGCATGAAGAACAATTTGAAGATTTGAAGGAATCATTGCTCGAGCACATGCGCGGCATGTTTGAGGAGATCGAAGCAGAGCTAGCGCGTTCGCACGAGGAAAAATTCGCCTTGTTAGAAGATGCGGTTAGTAATGCCACCGACCTGGACGAACTGCGTGTGGCGTTTGAACAATGGTATTCGGAACACGCCGAAGATTTGGCGTTTGAATACGAGGCAGATGAAATTTGGGATGCAGCCGTCAATGTAGACTAGGTGGAAATAAAATCGCTCTTGTCGGGGCGATTTTTTAATTGTAAAATAGGGTGACTATGACCCAATCTCTGCACGCGTTGGCAAAACAATTAGTAGTGCCTGGTAAAGGAATTTTGGCGGCTGACGAAAGTACGACAACAATCGGTAAGCGATTCGCTGAACATGGAATTGAAAACACGGTGGAAAATCGCCAGGCTTACCGTGAACTTTTGTTTACTACAGTTGGGGCCGAACGCTATATTAGCGGAGTGATTTTATACGACGAAACTATTCGCCAACACGCGGCGAATGGCGAGAGTTTTGTGTCGATTTTGCAGCGTCAAAATATTGTGCCTGGGATTAAAGTTGATTTGGGGACCGAGCCGCTGGTGGCCGGGTCAAACGAGACAACCACCAAAGGAATGGCGGGATTAGAAGCGCGTTTGGCCGAGTACTACGCGTTGGGCGCGCGGTTTACTAAATGGCGAGCGGTGTTTACGATTTCGGACACGACACCTAGTGCCGCAGCGATTGAAAATAATGTGACTTTGTTGGCTGAATACGCCCGATTAGTGCAGGCGGCTGGTATGGTGCCAATTGTAGAGCCCGAAGTGCTTATGGACGGCAGTCACACGGTGGCACAGTGCTACGAGGCCTCGGTGCGCGTGCAGACCGCGTTGTTTGCTGCCTTGGCCAAGGCAGGGGTTGAGTTGGGCGCGGTTTTGCTTAAACCAAACATGATTACGGCGGGTAGTGCTAATCAATCACTGGTGCCGCGCGTGGTGGCCGCGTATACGGTTAGCTGCTTGCAGACGACCGCTCCGAGTGAACTGGCTGGGGTGGTGTTTTTGTCTGGTGGGCAAAGTGACGAGGCGGCTGTGGCCAATTTACAGGCCATTGCGGCAGAGGGTGCCGACGCCTCGTGGCCACTAACGTATTCATTTGGGCGAGCGTTGCAAACTGGTGCGTTGGCCGCGTGGCAAGG
>CAYMID010000027.1:0-4179 GCA_964390625.1 uncultured Gammaproteobacteria bacterium
AAAATGGGGGACAAGACTTTTTCGCCACCAGAAATTAGTGCCATGGTTTTGCGCAAGCTGAAGGAAGACGCGGAAGCAAAATTAGGCGAAAAGATTGAAGAAGCGGTAATTACGGTGCCGGCATACTTCGACGATTCACAGCGCCAAGCGACCAAGGATGCGGGCGAAATTGCGGGTTTAAAAGTGCGTCGTATTATTAACGAACCAACCGCAGCCGCATTTGCCTATGGCTTTAACAAGGCTAAAGACCAAAAGATTGCGGTGTACGACCTTGGTGGTGGTACCTTTGATATTTCGATTTTGGAAATTGGTCATGATACTGACGAAGAGGGTGGGCATTCAACCGTAGAAGTTAAGGCCACTAACGGTGACACCCACTTGGGTGGTGATGACTTTGACCAACGCATTATTCAGTGGATTATTGATGAATTCAAAAAGACCGAGGGTATTGATTTGTCCAAAGACCCACTCTCATTACAGCGTGTAAAAGACGCGGCCGAAAAAGCCAAGATTGAATTGTCGAGCACGGTGGAAAGTGAAATTAATGAACCATTTATCACAGCTGGTGCCGATGGTCCAAAGCACTTGAACTTGAAATTGTCACGTGCCAAGCTCGAGGAATTGGTCATGGATTTGGTTGAAAAAACTTTGCTCCCAACCAAAAAAGCCCTCGATGATTCGGGCTTCTCGCTCAGTCAAATCGACGAAGTAATTATGGTTGGTGGTATGACTCGCATGCCACTGGTGCAAAAGAAAGTGGAAGAGTTCTTTGGTAAAAAACCAAATGCCAGTGTGAACCCAGACGAAGTGGTGGCGGTGGGTGCAGGTATTCAAGCTGGTCAGCTGCAAGGTGATTTAGGTAAAGAAATTTTGCTTCTCGACGTAACTCCATTATCACTCGGGATTGAAACTATGGGTGGAGTAATGACAGTGTTAATCGAACGCAACACCACCATTCCAACCAGCAAATCCAATACATTCTCGACTGCGGCCGACAATCAACCAAGTGTGGAAATTAAAGTGCTTCAGGGTGAACGCCCAATGGCGGCGGACAACAAAATGCTCGGTGTGTTCCACCTCGATGGTATTCCACCAGCCCCACGCGGCGTGCCACAAGTTGAAGTTACCTTCGACATTGATGCCAACGGTATCTTGAGCGTAAAAGCCAAGGACAAGGGCACTAACAAAGAACAATCAATTCGCATCGAGGCTTCAAGTGGCTTGTCCAAAGAAGAAATCGAACGCATGAAAAAAGAAGCCGAGGCCCATGCCGCCGATGATGCCAAAAAGCGTGAACTCATTGAAACTCGCAATTTGGCCGAAACCATGGTCTATACCACGGAAAAAATGATGAAGGATGTTGAAGAAAAGAAAATCGCCGTGACTGACGATGAAAAGAAAAAAGTCACTGACGCTCTCGAAAAAGTAAAAGGCCTTAAGGATAGCGAAGATGTCGAAGCTATCAAAAAAGCTTCGGACGAACTCTCGACTGCGGCCCAAGTAATTGGTGCCAAAATGTACCAACAAGAACAATCACAACAGCAAGCTCAACCAGGTGCGGCCGATGCCGGTGCTGACAAAAAAGAAGATGGTCCAATCGAGGGTGAAGTTGTGAACGACAAAAAGTAATTTATTTCTAACCATCTACGGTATGAAAAACGGTTTGCTGGTCCTGTCGGTTTTAGTGGTAATGTCAGTTATGACAGGTTGTTCGTTTAGTTTTAATACCGACAATCAGACTCCGCCAGCAAAAACTGATAATACCGTAGTACCGGCAGATACGACGACTGCAGCAGAAAAACCAGTACAAAAAGCACCAGCTGAGGTTAAAAAAACCGAACCAGTAATTAGTGCTAACACTACGGCCGAAAAACCACCTGAAGTTACTAAGGTAACTAGCATTGATCAAATTATTGGTACGTGGCGCGTAGTGTCTGGTTCAGTACCAGGTGGTGAAAATGTAATTACGCTCATGAAAGCCAAATCGTACTATGCGATTACGATTGGCGGCAAAGACTATGATAGTGGTTATTGGTCCTTTACGGGCAATACGCTGACTTTGCACACCAATGCTCCAGAAGTTACTCCAATGAAGTATATTGGACTGGATTTGTATGGTAATGACGAATTACACTTGGTTGACTCACCATTTACCAAAGCACAGGTGTGGCAGCGTGTTAAATAATCACTAGACGCCGAGGCCCTGACATTTGGTTCGGGGCCTTGCGTTTGTTGCTTACTGATTTTTTTATGGCCAAAGATTATTACAAAATTTTAGGCGTGGATAAGGGTGCGAGCACGGAGGAAATTAAAAAAGCCTTCCGCAAATTGGCACACCAACATCATCCGGACAAAAAAGGCGGTGATGAAGCGAAGTTTAAAGAGATTAACGAGGCCTGGCAGGTTTTGGGAGATGAAAATAAACGCAAACAATACGACCAGTTTGGGGCGGATTTTGAGCAACAAGGCGGCTTTGGTGGTGGCGCTGGTTGGGAAGATTTTATGCGCGCGGCCCGCAATGGCGGTGGTGGCATGAATTTTGATTTTGGCAATTTTGGTGGTTTTGGCGATGTGTTTGGCGACATGTTTGGGTTTGGTGGTGGCGGACGCGGTGGCCCTAAGCGTGGTAATGATATTCAAGTCGACGTGCAATTAGAATTCCGTGAGGCAGTGTTTGGCGTGGAAAAAGATATTCGTTTGACCAAAGTAAATGCGTGTGATGTCTGCAGCGGCAGTGGGGCCGAGCCAGGCAGTAAACTAAATCAATGCGGCGAGTGTAAGGGCCAAGGACAAGTGCGTCGCATGCAACAAACCATTTTGGGAGCCATGCAAACCGTCGTGCAGTGCGCCAAGTGTCACGGCGCTGGGCAAGTTCCCGAAAAGGAGTGTAAACACTGCCGTGGTGAAGGGCGTGTACGCAGCGAATCGAGTTATAAATTAAAAATCCCCGCTGGGATTGATACGGGTGGAGCAATTCGTTTGAGTGGTAAAGGAGAATACCCTGGTAAGGGTGGCCAGCCAGGCGACCTGTATGTACGTGTGCACGTAAAAGCAGATAAACAGTTGGTGCGCGAGGGTAATGATATTTTTACCGATGCACACGTAACCTTCCCACAAGCCACCCTGGGTGCACAGATTGAAATCGAAACGTTAGATGGCAAAAAGAAAATCGAAGTGCCCGAGGGTACGCAGTCACAACAACGCATTCGCTTGCGCGATTTAGGCGTGCCACACCTCAATAGTTCGCGTCGTGGCGATCACTATGTTACAATCATTGTTGATGTGCCTAAAAAAATAAATCGCACGGCCAAAAAACTGCTCGAAGATTTGGCTAAAGAATTAGAGTAATATGAAAATCTCACGTCCAATCGTTTTAGGCTTGGTAATCCTGGCTGTTGGCGCAGGTGGGTACTACTGGTATAACACGCGGGTTAATTGCTGCGAGCCACCAATCGAGGTGATTCAGGCCCGAGACGAAGCTGAAAGAGTTAAAGAAGCCTGGAGTGGTCACTGGGATTATTTTGCTAGTGATGACCAAGGGTACTCGCAAGGCGTGAATTTGCGCTTGTTTGCGGAGGATGGCGGCATCTCCGGAACGTTTGACGCGGTGTGGAGCTTTCCTGGTGCACCTGCGGCACGTTTGAATGACGGCACCTTGATTTCCAATTCGGTTGAAGGTAACCGGATTGTGGGGACTTGGGAAGGTAGTCGCGAAGACAAGGGGCGAGTTGTGCTTACTTTGAGTGATGATAAACAGCAGTTAACCTGGGAGGGGTTATTGGCCGAAGGTTCAGCTGATGATGGTTTTGCGCTCAATGGCAAGCGTATTTTTTATCGTAACCAGTGGGTAGCCTGGACACCGACTGAACAAGCGGAATTTTTGCAAACAATTAAAAATTTACTCCAAGAAAAAAAGAGTAATTACACGATTCAACCAGGCGAAGACGCGACAATTATGGTAACTGATAATTATGCAGTCATTAACGCGTTTGTGCCAAACTCACCGGACGAAGAAGGTGGTTGGTTGTATCTAAAAAAAGATAACGGTAAATGGGCGATAATTTTAGGTCCAAAAGTTCGCTTTAGTAAAAACGAATTAGACCAGGCCGGTATTCCGGTGGTTATGCGCTACTAAATCGCAAACTGCACTTCCAATTTATCAACCCGGGTTTCAAGTCT
>CAYMID010000027.1:4279-6249 GCA_964390625.1 uncultured Gammaproteobacteria bacterium
GCTGGGTTATCCAAAACCTTATTCACCTCTGCATCAGCTTCTTTGTTACCGGCACGCAGGGTGTGTGCCAAGGTGTAGTGCTTGAATTGGTGTAATAAATTCCACGCCTGCAGCCACAATTTCTGTAACGTTGGTTCTTTGACTTTCCAATTGCCTTTTAATTGTTCAATTACGAGTTTGCTGTCCGCAATGCACTCAACTTCGGTCGCGCCTAATTCAAGGGCAGTTTTGAGCGCGGAAATCATGGCCATGTATTCGGCGTAATTGTTGGTTTGCTTGCCTAAATACTCGCCATAATTGGCTAGAGTTTTTTTAGTTTCGTCCTTAATAACAACTCCGAGGGCGGCTGGGCCTGGATTATTGCGCGAACCACCGTCGGTGTAAATAGTGAGTTTCATTTTTTTTATTTAGTAACGTTTACAGGATACCATACTGTGTTACGCTAAACAAATCGTTGGGGAGGGGCACTAAAGTAGGGACCCATTTTCATTGTAATTATTAAGAGCATGTAGTCTTGACAATTATGGTTAATTGTAGTATGGTAGGTAGTCTGTTCTTTGGACAATTTTAGCTAAGACAAAAGAAAAATGAGAGGAGCCTTGAGGTTGTTTGCCATTGGTAAGTGACACCAAAGCTCTTCTCATTCGAGGTGAGACGTCCGATCCCGACGCTAGGGGTACAATGCTGTTCGGGCGATAACAAGCCTGGAGGAAATTCGCATGAATGGTTTCCAAAAATATTGGGCCAGCCTGACCGATGGCCAACGCACCGCGGTCGGTGCCAAGGTCGGGCGGGCTAAGACCGGCGATGAGTCAGTCGCTCAGGAAGTGATCGAGGCGGTGTTGCGGGGTGACCTGCGGGTTGTCCTCGAGGATGCGACGTTGTTGCTGGTCGATGACACGGGGCGGGCGATTCCGTTCCCGAATTTCAACAGCAAGTACATCAACGAGAACAAGGACTTCTACTTTACGCAGCCGGAGGTGAACTACGGAGCCGTGTACGCGGAGGCGAGTCCGATTCTGTCGGCGATCGGTGAGTGTGTGACCGCGGAACAGTTCGAACGGGACGCTCGTGCGATCATCGCGGAGATCGGCGACGATCGACAGATCTCCAATTTGCTCAAGCGTACGCACTTGCCGATCTTCTTCCCGCGCCATGACATCGGCGACAACTATGGTGAGAAGCTCAAGAGCGCCTATCTGGCCGCGGTCAAGACGTCGTATCTCAAGTCGTTCCCGCAACGCGAATTCAAGAATTGGCCCGCTGGTGAGCTCGACGGGCAGGTCAAGGTCGTCTCGGGCACGCGGCACGAGCGCCTTATCGAGATCATGCGTCAGCGTTCGGTTGTTGGAGTCTACTTCCCGAATCCGCTCCAGGGGTTCTCCATCCCGGGCGATCGTGAAATGATCCAGATGTTCCCACGACAGTGCTTGCTCTCGGGTGCGATCGACACTGCTGTGGCTATGACGATCTACCCGCAAACGTTAGCGCGCGACCCCAACACGCCGACTCTCGACTGTGCCGCAGTCCAGTGGCAGGACCCCGGGAACTCCCTCTACTTCGGCGCGGGCGACGACCTCGTCTTCTGCGACGGGGGTCTCGGTGAGACCGACCGCTGCACCGGCGGTGTCCTCGTCCTCCGGCAGTCTCAGCCCTAGAACTCTTGTCACCTTGTCCATTGATCAAGTTGTCTTGTCCCGACGCAGTCGGGCTTGGGCACTTGGTCGCTTGGACTCCCACCTTTGCAGGCGGGCCATGACTCTCACGATTCTCGTGATGATGTTGTGGCCCGCCTTCCTGTTTTTAGACAGGTTTGCCACCATATTTTGGAAAGCTGCCACACACAAAGACGTGTGTTATAGAATATTGACTTGGTGGTGGTACTGTGCTATGTTGCGAACTAAGGAGGGACTACATCATGTCCAGTGTTTATAGCGACAGCTTGCAGAAGATCGTTAACGATTTGAAGC
>CAYMID010000027.1:6349-9598 GCA_964390625.1 uncultured Gammaproteobacteria bacterium
AGTCTCGTAGATGGAGGGCCAAAAAACAACCCGAAATCTGCCTAGGTTTTAATTACTTAAAATCTGAGCAGGGAGCGGGTTGTTTTTATATTCGAACCAGGTCAATAAGCAAAATTTGCAATTCGCGACTGCCGTTCCATTCGTTTACATCGATTTCATAAAGGATATCAAGCTTGTCGCCTGGCCGCAAAACTTGGCACCAATCAGTCCCGGCGTTTGAGCCACACAAATTCCAACCCACGGTTTTTTTGACCTTGTTGCTTTTGTGTTTAAGCATGAGGCGAATATGTTTGGCGTCTTTGCCCATAGCCTGAAGGCCAACCACGGTTACACCGCGAGCCATATACCGTGGGCGGGGATTGCATTGGCCGAATGGTTTGAATTTCTCGAGTAAATCGTGCAATTCCCAATTCACTTCGTCCAGGTCGAGTTCGGCATCAACTTCAATACAGGGCGTCAAGTCAATGTCAGTGGCCTGCTCAGTAAACGCGGTGGTTAATTTGGTTTTGAAATCAGCCAAGGCTGCCTGGTTTTTTAAAGTAAATCCGCACGCCATGGGGTGGCCGCCGAATTTGTGAAATAATTCGGGCATGCTTTGCAAAGTGGCGATTAAATTAAAGCCAGCCACACTGCGACCACTGCCCACAATTTCGCCTTGATTTTCGGTCATGGCAATCACGGGCTTACTGAATTTTTCTTTGAGTTTGCTGGCAATTAAACCAACAATACCTGTGGCCCAAGTGGGACTAAATACAAATAAAATCGGAGCGTCTGGGTCGGTTTTGATTTGACGCAATGCCTCGGCCACATATTCCTCGGTCTTTTTTTGGCGGTCAGTATTGTTGTTGTTAAGTTCAAATGCCAAATCAATTGCATCGGTACCAGATTCTGCGACTAGCAGTTTGTAGGCCACATTGGCGTGGCCCATGCGTCCGGCCGCATTGATTTGCGGCGCAATACGGAAGCTAATCGTGTCCGCATCAATGGCGCGTTTAAGCGTACCATCACTTTCCATTAAGCGCGCCTCTAACAAAAGTTTTTGTAAGCCCAGACGTTTGGTTTTGTTTAACACAATCAAGCCATATTTAGTAAGGGTGCGCGATTCGCCTAACAGTGGCACCATGTCGGCTACGCTCGCAATCGCGACCATATCAAGTAGCCATTTTTCGAGCGCTTCGTGGCGTTGACCATCGGGCAATGATTCATTAGTTTCTTGGTGCACGCGCAAAATGCCCTGCGCTAATTTAAAGGCCACGCCACCGCCGGCCAAGGTTTGGTCAGGGTAGGTTTCGCCTGGTAATTTGGGGTGAATAATCGCGAGCGCTGGTGGTACAGTTGCTGGGATCGAGTGGTGGTCAGTTACAATTACATCTACACCCAATGAATTCGCTAGTTCAACTTCGGGCGCATTGCTAATGCCGCAGTCGCACGAAATGATTAATTTAGTATTCTCTTCCGCCAACATGGTGACGGTTTTTAAATTAAGCCCGTACCCATCGGTTTCGCGGTGGGGGAGAAAGACCGAAAAATTGGTAAATTTAAGCGCGCGAAATAACGATGTTAAAATCACTGCTGACGAAACACCATCAGCATCATAATCACCGTGCACGGTAATGCGTTCGTTTTGGGCCATGGCGCGCAATACACGTTCCACTGCCTTGCGCATGTCTTTGAATAAAAACGGATCATGCACGTGTGTGGCATAATCAGGATTCAAGAATTCATCGATCTGTGCTTGTGTGGTTAGACCGCGCGAATACAACAAATTCGCCACCGTGGAGGGAAGTTCCGGAAATTGCGCCAGGAATTCGGCTGGTGCTGGCGCACGTAATTGCCATTTTTTTTCGACTTTGTGCGCCATGGGGATTAGTAGAAGGCAGGCATGAGGGTGTAGAACAACATGCTCAACACCATAATTACGCTGATAACAGTCCAGATCACTTTAATGGTTTTGTTGCCGTACATAGGTTAACGTTTAAGAACCGCCAAATAGGCCTCGGTCGGAATTTCGACCGTGCCTTTACCGTGTAACATCATTTTCTTCTTACCTTTCTTTTGGTTGTCGAGGAGTTTGTTTTTGCGCGTCACGTCACCGCCGTACAACTTCGCGGTTACATCTTTGCGCATTGGCGAAATACGTTCGCTGGCAATAATTTTGCCGCCAATGGTGGCCTGAATCTTTAATTCAAATTGTTGGCGCGGTAATGTTTCTTTGAGTGATTCACAAATCTTTTTGCCAATGGCGTGACTATGATCGCGCCACACTAATGTGGCCAAGGCCTCTTCGGTTTTTTCGGCAATTTTAATATCTAAACGCACCACGTCAGCATCACGATAATTTTTGAAATCATAATTCATGGACGCGTACCCACTCGACACCGTTTTGAGTTTGTCGTAAAAATCAGTAATTAACGAGGCGAGCGGAATTTCGAAGTGAATAAGGGCGCGTTGACCCGAACCAGTGCTCAAAAATTCCGTATTTAGGTATTGGCCCTTGCGTTCGAGGGTTAGGCTCATGATATTGCCAATAAAATCCGATGGCGTAATCACGTCGAGGGTCATCCACGGTTCCTCGATGTGTTCAATGCGTTGTACATCGGGCAAGTCTTGTGGGCTTTTGACTGTGACCTGGTCACCGTTGGTAAGGAATACGTGATAAGCCACACTTGGGACAGTCGCAATAATATGCAAACCAAATTCACGCTTGAGGCGCTCTTGAAAAATGTCGAGGTGCAGCATGCCGAGGAAGCCGCAGCGGAAACCAAACCCAAGTGCCTGCGAGTGTTCAGGTTCGTAGTGCAACGCTGAGTCACTGAGTTTGAGGCGGTCCATGGCCTCGCGCAGTGAATTGTAATCATCACCCTCTTGCGGAAAAATACCAGCAAACACCATTGGTTTAACTTCTTTATAACCAGGTAATTGGGCTGGAGCAGGAGTTTTGGCCAAGGTAATGGTATCACCAACCCGCACCTGACCAAGTTCCTTTAAGCCAGTGACCACAAAACCGATTTGGCCATTTTCCAAAAAACCATCCGAGGTTAGTTGGGGACTGTAATGACCAATATCGAGCACTTCGGCATCGGCCTGGGTACCCATGAGGAGCAGTTTGTCGCCCTTTTGCAAACGACCGTCTTTTAAACGCACACTCGCTACTACTCCACGGTAATCATCGTAAAATGAATCGAAAATCAAACCGCGGACCGTGGCATCGGTGTTAAGTTGAGGCGCCGGGACACGGTCAATTACGGC
>CAYMID010000027.1:9698-11508 GCA_964390625.1 uncultured Gammaproteobacteria bacterium
TGGCCAGGTGTATCGATTAAATTGAGTGTGTAACCCTGGTACTGCATGCGCACAGGCTGCAGTTTGATGGTAATGCCGCGCTCTTGTTCGAGCTCCATTTGGTCCAAGAGCTGGTCCTTCATTTTGCGTTTATCCACGGTACCGGTCACTTCCAAAAAACGGTCAGCCAATGTGGACTTACCGTGATCAATATGGGCGATGATGCAAAAATTGCGCGTCTGACTCATAGTTTCTCAGGATCGGGGACTGGAGCGCCGCGCCACTGGAGCCAGCGGCGGGTTAAACTTTGCTTAAATAAGGCCATTTCTTCGAGTCTTAACCAATAACACACCAGGCCATAGGTGAGGATCCCTACCGTACCACAAATTACGCCTTGGCTCAAGATGCCCCAGAAGCGGGTCATATCGACTAAGTGAGAGACGGGTTCCTTGAGGTTTTGGGCCACCAGGGCAGCTGCGACCAAGCCTGAGGACATTTTGGCTAGAGCCACTACCAGAGCTTTTTCATTAAGGCCACCTAGACGGTGGTGGAGCGTGAGCCATAATAACGCTGCCTGCAAAATAACTGCGATCGACAAGGCCGATGCTAACCCTTCTAGTTGCCAACGTCCGGCTAATGGGCTACTAAGTAAGGCTGTGGCAATTACCCCAACAACACTAATAATAAACGGCCGCCAGGTGTCTCGTAGGGCATACAAGGCGCGGGCCGTTAGCAAAAATAAACAGTGTGCTGCCAGTGACAAAGTTAGTAGTCCGAGGGTGTCGGCTGTGGTGGCAGTGCTGTTCCAGTTGAACGCGCCACTACCCAAAGTTACACGCACGATTTGTGCACGTAAAATAATGAAGAGAAGTAAAATTGGTAAAATTAAAAATAATACCTGACGCACCGTACGTGAAAAATGATTTTTGAATTCCACCCAGTTTTTGTCTGCTGCCAGTGCAGCCAAAGTTGGGAAGGTGGCCACCGCAAATGATTGGCCAATTAAACCAATGGGCACATAATATAAATTGTGAGCCAAGTAGAACATGGTCAAACTGCCGGCAGCGAGGGTTGAGGCGGTGCGGTCAACAATTAAAAAATTAATTTGTTGAGCTGCTTGACTAAACGTGCGCGGAATTACTAAACCGATTACTGTGCGCACTTCGCCAGTCCAGGCCCATACCAAAGCTGGTCGCCAACCTTGTGCCACCAAGGCGGGTATTTGAACAGCCAAGTGAAGCAAGCCGCCAATGACCACACCCCACGCCAGACCGCGGGCACCACACAGTGGTACCAACCAAACCGCCCCAGCAATCACACTAAGGTTGTAGAGTAGTGGAGCAAGGGCAAATAAGGTGAAATTTTTAAATGAGTGTAATACGCTAGAAACAACGCCGCTGATGCCCAAAATTAAAGGGGACAATAGCATGATGCGGGTTAATTGGATTGTGAGAGTTAATTTTTCGCCTGTAAATCCAGGAGTTATTAGGTGCACCAGGGGTTCGGCAAAAATCATCATGACCGCACTTACTCCACCTAAGGTTAAACCAGCCAAAGTTAATAAACCATTGGTAAGTCGCCACGCTTCGGTGTGATTTTTTTTCCAAACAGTCAAAAAAACCGGCACAAAACCAACTGAAATCGCTCCTGCCAGTAACAAATTAAACAAAAAATCAGGAATGCGAAACGCGGCGTAATAGGCGTCTAGCACATCACCTGCGCCAAATACATGGGCAAAGGTGCGGTCACGAATCAAGCCAATCACGCGGCTAAGCAAAGAAGCTACCCCCAAAATAATGGCCGCTCCGGTAATTGATCGTGATTGACTGGA
>CAYMID010000028.1:0-11316 GCA_964390625.1 uncultured Gammaproteobacteria bacterium
CAACCATCTGGTTGCGCGGCAGCTCCAGTGAAATATTTTTTAGATTGTGTTCGCGAGCGCCCCGGATGATGATTTTGTCTTGCATACAATAGAAAAGTACCCCAGTTTAGGGGTATATAGATATATAGGATGAGTATAGAGGAAAGTGAAGGCGGGGTCAACCTTGGCAAAGTCAATTTATTGTGCTAATATGAGCTGTTTTGATGTAGACTAAAACAAGGTCATCGATAGGGCCTTTTAACCTAATGGTAAACCCAACAAGTGCACGCTTCATATAATTTGCGGACGGAATAAGGGCCGCATAGAGTAAGTAGTGCTACGGGTACAGAGGCTGTCACCTTGTTCTGCGCCAAGACAACCTCACTTTAAATCTTTACCAGAAGATTTTTTTGTTTAATAAAAAGTTTATTAAAAAATCGCAATCTTACCCTAAAATATCATTAGAGGATTGACTTAATACGTCCGATAATACTTCTGATGGTAATTCTCCTTGTTTAATTCGACTTATTGACAACTCCAATTTATCTGGTTTGTTTCTAAACAAAAAAAATTGGTAATAAATATCATACATTGTTCTAATCTGGTAAATATTTTCTTCAGTCTGTTCTGGGAAACGTCTACGTGCGATTTTTAGCATGTCTGCAGGCAATGCTCGTAATATAGTCTCATGCGATTCCTTTAAAGAGGCCCGACCAGCCCCACAGGAAGCACATTTTTGCCCAGGTTGTAAGTCACCATGGCATTCATGTTCATTTCCTTCTTTGAAGCCCATAATAATATAGATAAGGTGGATAAATTTTTTGAAGTTTCTCCGCCCCGTGTCTTGTCGACGCGTGAGCGGACAAAACACGGGACGTCTTGGTACCTGTCGCTAGTTTGCGTCCGCGGGTGGCTGAGTCTCCTGACCCAGACCCTGAAGATAGTACGCCCGTCTTATCCGCCACAAGACAACAAGCGCAAGAAGGACCGAACCTGTGGTGCTCATCCAGTACGAGTTTCCCGTAGAAAAGGCAATCCACGAGTAGGTGCCGATAATTATGCAAAGGCACACCGTCCAGGAACTCATCAGCAAAACCTTCCAAAGGAGATGATTGCGCTGAGGGTACCAGTCCCCTGTGAGTTCGAACAGCTCTTCAGAAATACTCGATTCTGTATCTTGTTGTTGCATGATCTGTCTCCAATGCTGTCGTGCCGTGAAAGATACCACACATATAGTGTAGCAAAAATACCGAAAACATCAACACAGTATACTGGAAGGGCACATCACCTTTACTTTTTACTTAAAGTTGATACGATACCAACGCACCACCAAACGGAGGGGTCATGAACATTAAATTCTTGTTCAACGACGAATTAACCTGGGCCAAATTTGACGGCCAACGAATGGCCGCCTGTGCGCTACTCAGAGAAATCGGTTTTGCCCGCACCACTTGTAATCGGCGCTCCGTGGTTGCGTTTTACAACACGCAACAATTGGCCGATAACGAAACCGTGGTTGGAAAAATCGAGGCGTACCAACTTCGTCTGCGCACTTTCTTCCGCGCCTGGAACTCACTACATGACTGACGCAATTGGTGTGAGTGCGTAAAACCACCCCACACCTGCCGAGGCGCTAAAATTTGGCGCTTTGGCGGGAGTTTGAGGGTGGTTTTATTTTGCCCAAAAATGAAGACGCCTCATGGTTGGTACCACGAGGCGTAATCGTTTCTGGATTTGAGAAAAAGGTGGGAGGCAGGTTGGTTACCGGCGGTACGCCGGCATCACCCCGCCCTTGAGGAAGGCCAGCACGTAGCCGATGGCCGCGGCGAGCGCGGCCTGGCGTTCGACCTTAGTGCCCATCTTGGACACGTGTCGAACCCAGAGCTCGAGCTGGGTCACGGGGTCGGGGGTCTGGTAGGCCTGTACACCATCGCCCCGCGGCATGATGGGCGCGAGGCATTCGCCGAAGATCTCCACCAGGCGCAGGAGGGGGATGATCTCCTCCACACCCGCGAGCTGGTAGAACACCTGCCCCGCGTCTTCGGACCAGCCCCGCAGGTAGTGCGCGACCTGGTCGTTGACCGGCTTGGCAGCGCGCAGATCGAAGCCGCCCACGGACGTGAGGGACACGTTGTCCCACATGGCCATGGTGTTGGCCAGACGACCCTCGCAGACGCTCTGGGTGAGCTCGTTGATGGCGACGCCGGCGGCCTTGGCCCCGGACTCCATCGCGACGAGCATGTCCCCAACGGTCTCGGGGTTGAAGTAGCTCTCCGCCTCGGTGGAGGCGATGAGCGTGTAGTCGATCCGGTTGCGCAGCTGTTGCGCGACGCCGAAGTTCAGGATGCCGCAGAACAGATCACCGCTCTTGTACTCGGTGACGTGAACCAGCGTGTCGCCCTTGAAGGCTTCATGCATGGCGTCAGCGGTTTGCCCACAGTCGGCGTCCTTGTACCGGGCGTCGGCCCAGACGAGGACGTCGATGCGGCTGAATACCGCCCGGCCCTCAACCTGGACGCCCTTGGCCTTGTCGACCATTTTCTTGATGGCGGCCACCCGCTTGGGCACGTCCTCCGCCTTGGTGGCGAAGGTGCGGAGCAGGAGACCGACACGCTTACGATTCAACAACATAAAACCTCCGAGCCCACAATCACAGAGAAAGTGGGGTTTTGGTACACTGCTTCCCAAAAACAAAAACCTAACAGTTTACCGCCCAGCGACCATAGTGGCTGGTTGGGATAGTTAGGTGGCGACCATTCGCCTGTCCTTGGTTGGCAGCAGCCTTGGCGGAATACCTTCCGCAAAAACCGCTGCCAACCTACTTTTTCTCAATTGAAACGAGCATCAAAGCACGTAAATTTAGCTAAAATTAGCCAAATTTATAGTTTTTTACTTTGAACTAACGAGTTTAACAAAAAAATAACTTTTTGTCAACGGTTATTTAACTGCAGCCCTCCTCGTGACCAAAAGTATTTAGATTGCGTTGCATAGTTTTACCAATCAAGTATACTATTTAGACATTAGCTCAATTTTATGAAAAACTGGCTACTTACTTCGACTGCGTTTGGTTTATTACTAATTGGGGCGGGCTGCAACAACGCAAATAATCAGAACGGCGTTCAAACAAAATCAGCCGGAGGCACAATCGCCACAACCACAGATGCCGCACAATCCGGTGAAATACCCAATGAAATTGACCCCTATTCTGTTCACCTAGATGCCTCGGTAATTGGCCAAAAAACCATTCACATTTCGTTTACCGTTCCTGACGAAACACTAATTGACGCCCAATCATATCGCCTGCTATTGAGCAAAAAAGAAGAGCCAACCCAAGCAAATGCCAGTAATTGGTACACACTTGGACTTGGCCATACTGAAAAAAACTGGACCGTGCGAGCCACTGGCGAAAATTATGTGCGTGTCTGTGTAGTGTATGGTGGCAAATGCGATGCTTACAGCAACAGTGTTAAAGTAATTATTAACTAAACCAATATGCAAAGAATCGACAAAGCAGTTCGCGGTCCTGGTTTAATCCGCCGCGCGTATGCTTATAGTTTAATTGTTAACCAAGACGGGCTATACATAATTAAAACCGGACCGGCGAGCCAACACGCTGGCCGCACATCTGCAGCCAAAGATGCGTTTGATTCAGCATACGCACCAAAAGTTGAAGCCGGAGAAGCGCGGTTGATGTCCGAACCCTTGGCTCAACTGGCTACCGAAAAATATAATTTCTTTTTTCCACTCACCCAAATTACCGAGGCATCTGTAAACCAAAATAATTTTGGCGAAATTTGTCTGAACATTCGCGCTGGCAAAGAAAAATTGCAATTTGCATGTCGTGTCAATAATCAGTCCGAAATCGAGGCTTTTGCTAGATTGCTCAAAAATTAACGTTCCCAAGTCATTGCTTCTGGTTTAGTAACCGTAATCTGCCACCAACCTTTTAAACGGGCGAGCCACTCACGCCCGTTTTTTGTCCACTCGCCATCATGGTAATCACGCAAATCTGCGGATACTGGAGTTGTGGAAATGCCAAAATGCTCGCAAAAATATTGAATGCGGGGCAAATGAAATGACTGCGAAACAACAATCGTGCTAGTGACACCATAAATGCGGGCCTCGCGGATGCAACTCTCGTACGTGCGGTATCCATGCGGATCGATAAGTAACGATGACGTTGGTACCCCAAGTTCAACGAGACGATTAGTCATCGCGGTAATTTCGTCTGCGCGCAAAGCACCATCATCGCCTGTAATCATTAGCCTTTCCACTCGACCGCGGTTATACAATCGTGCCCCAACTTCCACTCGATCCCACTGCATATCACTCATGTCAGTGGAATTTTTCATTCCACCACCGAAAATTAATGCCAGGCTGCTGGTCGGCGCTTCTTCTGCCGAAATAATGCGTGGCACAAATTTTAAAATCGTGTAATTAGCGTACAACAAAACCCCTAGTCCGATCAAACCGATTACAAATCCGAACCACCATATTCGCTTAGACCACAACCACATAGTTAATCTAGATACTAACTGTTTGTAATTCCTAGTATACAGGTTTATTTTGAAACTGGCAGCACCATTGACAAAACCGCCAAAGTGCGGTATAGTCCAGCGTTAGTTTACGTTCTTTAGCAATCCGTCTTTTACTTGGTTAAAACGGCAAGATGCTCCTGAGCAGGTTGCTTGGGTAGGTCTTACGCCGTTGAGAGCAAAATGGAGGTTACTGTGTATAAGCTTTGGAGCTTGATCGCCGCATTTTTTTCGTGGTTGTGGCGGGCCGTACGAGGGCTGAGCCTTTCGACGGAGGTATACCTCGTCACGGTCCCCGCGGACCGCACCCTGGCGCAGATGATCGAGGCTGGCAAGTATGACTGGGTGGCCGAAGAAATCACACCTGAGTCATTCCCAGACGTCGGGCCCACTGGCGAGTACGAGCTCGTGCTCGTGCACATCAAACGCGTCGTGAGCACGGAGGAGGCGGTCGACGAGATCAAGAAGCTCGGTCTCGAACCGGCCTACATCGGGATGCTCCTGGCGTTCGGGGAGAAATACCCCGAGGTCCAACGGAAATTTCTGGTTGTTGGTCTGGACTCGTCCTGCGTCGACGCCTTCGGCTGCCGCTACTCGCCGTGCCTCGACGTCCGTGGTCGCGGGCGCAGCCTCCGCCTGGGCTGGGTCGGCCTCGGCTGGGACGGCCACTACTGCCGCTTCCTCGCCTACCGTAAGAAGGTGGCCAAGTAGATCTTGGTGGCGCGCAACTACACCCGCATCAATTTGTCTCCGACTTGCTCGGACGAGAATTGGTGCGGGTTCTTCATTTTTACACACTAATCATTTTCTTTTTTTACCCGCTGCTTTGCTCGCGGTTTCACGTGCTCGGAGTTCACGAATTTCGTCACGCAAAATTGCCGCTAATTCGAATTCCAAATCCTGGGCTGCTTGCTTCATTTGTGCCTCCTTATCTTTGATAATTACGGCCAACGGACGCGCATCGCCAATAGTATCAAGGGTGGTAATCAAATTATCAGACCCTTGACCACGTTTACGTCCTTTGCTTGGCACCTCGGTATCTTTGGCCGAAATGCCAAATTCTTCCAAAATATTGCGAATGGTTTTTTGAATTGTTTGCGGAGTAATGCCGTGCTCTTGGTTATAGGCAAGCTGCTTAGCGCGACGACGCGAGGTTTCGGCCAAAGCACGGTCGATTGAACCAGTCATCACATCGGCATACAACACCACAATCCCATTAACATTACGAGCCGCACGACCAATAGTTTGAATCAAACTCGTTTCACTGCGCAAAAAGCCTTCTTTGTCTGCATCCAAAATCGCCACCAGCGAAACTTCGGGAATATCCAAACCTTCGCGCAATAGGTTTACACCCACAATCACATCAATATCGCCACGACGTAATTTGGTAATAATATCAATACGATTAATCGTATGCACATCGCTGTGCAAATACTCAACTTTGATTTTTTTGGCTTGCAAAAATTCCGTCAAATCCTCGGCCATTTTTTTGGTAAGCGTGGTCACGAGCGCACGTTCACCCTTGGCAATACGTTCCTCGATACGCACTATTACATCATCGATTTGCGAGGGGTTGGCACCTGGTTTTTCGGTTACTGGCCGAATTAAAACTTCTGGATCAACCAACCCGGTCGGGCGAACGATTTGCTCGGCCACATTCTGACTCACCTCCAACTCGTAGGCCGATGGTGTGGCCGAAACATAAATCGCTTGCGGCACACGTACGTCGAATTCCTCGTATTTAAGTGGTCGGTTATCACGCGCGCTTGGCAACCGGAAGCCATGCTCAACCAAAACATTTTTGCGCGCTTGGTCACCATTGTACATCGCACGGATTTGCGGCAAAGTCACGTGCGATTCATCAATTACGGTCAAAAAACCACTATCACCACCCTGTTTACCCGAATACAACAAATAATCCAACAAGGTAAACGCAGCTTCGCCTGGTGCTCGCCCATCAAAATGGCGCGAGTAATTCTCGATCCCATTGCAATACCCAATGTTTTTGATCATTTCCAAATCATACTTAACCCGACGTTTGAGGCGCTCGTACTCGAGCACTTTCCCTTGCTTTTCGAAGAGGGCTAGTTGTTCCTCGAGTTCGTTTTGGATATTTGAAAACGCGCGCTCGCGCATTTCTGGACTAGCCACATAATGTTTGGCCGGAAACAACCAGACGTCCTCTTGTTCACGCACCACGCGACGCGACACTGCCTCGATTTTCTCAATGCGCGTAATGGTGGCTCCAATTTCCAAACGATAAATTGCCTCTTCGTTTACTGGCATCAATTCCAACACTTGACCACGGAGACGAAATTGCCCACGACCCAAGTCAGCGTTGGTCCGAGTAAATTGCATTTCTACTAGTTGTGCCAAAACAGCATTACGGTCGAGCGCATCACCAACCCGCAAGTGCAGCACAATTTTTTCGTATTCAGTCGGCGAACCCAAACCATAAATCGCCGACACTGACGCTACAATAATTACATCACGTCGCGTCAACAACGCCTGAGTGCACGCATGACGAAGCCGATCAATTTCCTCGTTGATTTGCGCCTCTTTTTCAATATACGTATCACTATGTGGCAGATACGCTTCGGGCTGGTAATAATCGTAATAACTAACAAAATACTCCACGGCATTTTTGGGAAAAAATTCACGAAACTCATTGCACAACTGCGCCGCCAAAGTTTTATTATGCGCAATCACCAACGTTGGTTTTTGTATTTGCTCAATAACATTTGCAATCGTAAATGTTTTACCAGAACCAGTTACGCCTAAAAGAGTCTGTCGTGATAGACTTTGTTTAATACCATCGACCAGACTCTTGATTGCATTCGGCTGATCACCACTTGGTTTATACGAAGAGGCTAGTTTAAATTGCATACCAAAATTTTATGTTCCAACCACTCGCCTACTTGGCGTCTTACCAACCACAACCACTTTGGTGCCAACATCGAGATATTTATACAGCAAAGCAGAATCAGCTAAATTTAAATTTAAACACCCGTGCGAGTTGGTTTTTTTACCAAAATTATTGTGCCAGTACGCTTCGTGTAAAAAATAACCACCCTTTTTAAATTGCATGTTCCAATGAACATTTGGCAAATCATAGCCTACACCACGGTAGCGCATTACTGGTATTTTTTGAAAAATTTCAAATTCCCCAACTGGTGTTGGTGTACCCGGGTTACCACTCGAAATCAAAAAAGTTCGTACCAATTTACCATCAACAATATACTTTAGACGCTGAGTGGTCAAATCAGCTTCTACACGTCTAGCTAATTTAACGGTACTCGTTCCAAACACCACTGGATTAGTAGCTCGCATTACTTCTTCGTAATCATTTGTACCATCCGCGTCAGTGTCAGTGTTTTTGAGACTTGTTCCAAATGCCACCTCCAAACCATCGACCAGCGTATCACCATCGGTATCTGTATTCCAAACCGTGGCCCGCTTACCTACTAACGGCGAGTAATTATTGGCAATTTCATTACCATCCCAGTATGAATCACCATCAGTATCTGGATTGTTAGGGTCAGTAAAATAGATAGTTAGTTCAGCCGTATCACTGAGTCCATCATTGTCAGTATCAATCTCGTCTGCTAACACCAAACTCGGAGTAGCCAGTAATATCGCGACAAACACCAAGGTTAGGCCAAAAAATTTCATAGTTTACAATTCAACTGTCTCAGCATACTCTGGCACTTCGGGCATTACCCCATAGGTATCACGAATGCGATGCGCAAGCTCTGTGGCCGCATGTGGTTCGCCATGAATGCAGAAAATTTGTTTTGGGGCCTGTCCAGCCGAACCAACCCAGGCCAACATTTTCTTTTGGTCACCATGTGCAGACAACGCACCAATAGCCTTAATCGCACAACGCACCGGAATATCTTCGCCATGAATTTTGGCCCATTTAGCCCCTTCGTATAGACGTCGTCCTAGTGTACCGTACGCCTGATAACCCACGATCAACAAAGTAGAATTAGGGTCTGGTAAATATCGCATGGCGTGATGCAAAATACGCCCGCCGTTCATCATACCCGCCCCTGCAATGACCATTTTGGGACCATGCGCGGAGTTGATAGATTTAGAATCTTCACGTGTGTAAGTTACCCGCAGCTGTGGAAAATTTAAAAAATCCTCACCCGCCATTAATTCAGCCGCCGCCTCGGTATCGTAATATTGTGGGTATTTTTTGTAGACCTTGATTGCGTCAATTGCGAGTGGGCTATCTAAATAAATTGGAATCTTTGGTAAGCCCGCACCGTGCTCTTGCATTTTGTGTAGTGAATACAGGAGTTCTTGAGTACGTTCAATCGAGAATGCCGGAACCATAATAGTACCCCCCTTTTCAGCGGCTTCGCGCAGAATAGCCTCGAGTACTACCAAGCGTTTCTCAGCCCCCTCGTGCTCACGATCACCATACGTTGATTCTACTAATAAAGCGTCAACTGGTGGCAATGCTTCAGTTTCGCGCAAAATCGGCACGTTGATATTTCCGATATCACCAGAAAAAGCGATTTTTTTACCATCAGCCTCAACCACAATAAAAGCAGCTCCAAAAATGTGACCAGCGTCTCGCCATGTGGCTTCAACCCCAGGTGCCACAGTTATTTTTGTATTGTAATCCACTGGCTCAAATAAACTCACTGCCTGGTGGACATCGGCGTCGCTGTACAACAGAGGTCGTTGAAATTTTTCATGTTCGTAGAACATGATCCGAAAAGCGTCCTCGATCACCAAACGAGCCAATTCGGCGGTGGCTGGTGTGGCAAAAATTTTACCATGAAAGCCATCTTTAACTAATTTTGGTAAACGGCCAACATGGTCTAAATGTGCATGGGTAATTAAAACTGCAGCGACTGAAGACGGTTTAAATGGCCAATCATGCCAATTTTTATCATCACTAAATTCTGAACCTTGAAACAACCCACAATCGACCAAAACCTGGGTAGTGCTAGTAGCAAGGTGATAACAAGAGCCAGTGACCTCGTGGCTGGCGCCGCAAAAAGTTAATTTCATAGTGTCTATACTATAACACACCTGTTTGGACAAAAGCCAGGTATTTTGCTACACTATGGCTAATTATGCGCGCCACTATTGATGAAGTTGAAATTAAAGACCCGCCCCTAGAAGAACTTACTGGACGCGGAAATTGTTTACGTAAATCGTGCGGCACGTGCAGTGGCTTATTTTTGACTCTGCTCATTGGTTCTTTTTTGACTTTGTATTTTACCGCGCCACCACAGGGGAAAGTACTCAAAGCCATACCAGCTGAGTACACCTCGGTGCCACTGTATGACGCCGAAAATATTGAAACAATCACTCTGACTGCTGCCCGTGAACGCGCACAGCGAGTGGAGCAAATTGCCTTCGTACCCAAACTTATTCTATCTCCTATCTTAATTCAGGCCGACCGTAATCATTGGGTCTTGCGCCAAATAAGACCCCAGGCTGCCGAAGCCATTGAGGGTAAGGATTCTTTTTGGGACAAATTAATGGTCTTGCTCCGTGAACCAGTATCCGAACAGCGCGATCTCTTGACCCTGGTGTGGCATAACCTCGATGCTGACCCAGCCTACATTAGCGAATACTACAGCAAATCTTTGGAACGAGCCGGGTTTAGACTCGGTCTGCCGGTCACAAGTCCAGGCAGTCGACAATTTACCTTTACCAAACCAAATCTCGACGGTGTCGTGTATGTAGTTAATGATCCACAAACGCCAGCAACCGACCAAATAACCCTAGAAATTACGCGCATTTCCACTTCAACTACTCGCTAATTTTTTTGTATGCCCATCAAAACTCTGTCTGAACAAGCCTTAACCTGGGTCAACATCGAAGGCGTCGACAACGAAAGCGTGGGTTTTTTAAAAGAAAACTACAAATTTCACCCCTTGGATTTAGAAGATGTCCAAACCGAAGTTCAAACACCAAAACTCGATGTGTACAAAAATTATTTATTTTTGGTCTTGCATTTTCCAGAATGGAATCACGAAGATAAGCGTGTTACTAGTCAACAAATTGATTTTTTTGTAATGGATAACACACTCGTTACGGTACAGCACAACAAAAATAAAGATTTACAGGCTCTGTTTTACCGCTGTGTGAAGAATAAAAAAATTCGGGCAGAGTGGTTTAGTGGTAATTCTGGGTTTTTGTTATATTATATTTTAGACGCCCTGTTCAACGAAGCTCGCCCAATTTTAAATAACATTGGCAAGCATTTAACCATGGTCGAAACCGAGGTATTTTCTGGTGAACAAAATACTGGTTTAATTCGTCAATTATCCTACCACCGACGTAATATTTTGGCCTTTGGGCGCATTGTTGAACCACAGCGGTACCTAATGTCTAATCTAGCCCATACGAGACGTGCTTTTTTAGACGAAAGTGCCAGTGTTTACTTTGATGACATTCGTGATAATTTGGATAAACTGTGGTCAGTGGTGGAAAATTACAAAGAAAGTGTGCAGGGGTTGTATATCACGGTCGAATCTTTGATTAACCAACGCACAAACCGCGTCTTAACCCTTCTGACGATTATTTCGGTATCATTACTCCCCCACACTTTGTTTTTCAACATGTACGGCATGAACTTGAGTGTACTTCCGGGTGCCGAGCACCCTACGGCAGTGTGGTGGGGTTTAGTTGGCTTAACGATTGCTGTAATTACTGGACTAGTAATTACACTACGCCGCATGAAAAAAAATGGTTGGTTCTAGTGTGTTCAAAATTTTCTCCAGTCAATCACGATCAATTACCGGAGCGGCCATTATTTTGGGGGTAGCTTCTT
>CAYMID010000029.1:0-8723 GCA_964390625.1 uncultured Gammaproteobacteria bacterium
CAAGATAAAAAGCGTGGCGCCACGTTTACCAAGTTAGCGCGATTTATTACGATTGCGGCGCAAAATGGCGGCGACCCGGAAATGAATTTTTCGTTGCGTTTGGCGATTGAAAAAGCGCGCGCCGCCAACATGCCCAAAGATAATATTGACCGGGCCGTAAAAAAGGGGACTGGTGAACTGGCGGGTGAGGCGCTTGATGAATTAACATACGAAGGGTTTGCGCCAGGTGGCGTGGCCATGTTAATTGATGTGGTGACTGATAATAAAAATCGGTCAGTTGGTGATGTAAAAATGATTGCCAATAAAAATGGTGGCTCAATTGGTGGGCCCGGCAGCGTGCAGTGGCAATTTGATCGTCGCGGGGTGGTGCGCGTGAGTGTTGATGAGGCTGCGGCGCATCTGGGTGACAAAGAGACAATTGAATTAGCTTTGATTGAAGCCGGAGCCATTGATATTACGTGGAATGAAAATGGTTTAGAAGTTGTGAGTACCATTGAAGATTTAAAAAAAGTAACCGCTGCGCTGGGTAACTTCCGTCTTACGCCAAGCGAGTCTGGCCTAGAATGGATTGCGCGCGAAACCATGGAAGTGGACGAGGAAACCGCGAGCAAAGTTATGGATTTGATCGATGCTCTGGAAGAGCATGACGATGTGCGCGCGGTGTACACTAATTTGTAACATGAAACCGCTCCGTGTCATCGGACTTGATCCAGGCTTTGGACGCCTGGGGTTTGCTGTGCTCGAGCGGCAGGGGCGCGAATGGGTGGCGCTCGAATATGGAGTGGTGGAAACTTCGGCCAAAGACCCGTTTTTGGAGCGTCTGACCGCCGTGTATGATGAAGTGGAAAAATTAGTGAAAGAGTACAAACCAGCCGTCGCGGGGGTGGAAGAGCTCTTTTTTGCCCGCAATGTGACCACGGCGATTAAGGTTGGGCAGGCCCGCGGGGTAGCCCTGTTGGCCCTGGCGAAGGGTGGGGTTCGGGTCAAGGAATTCACCCCCCAGGAGGTCAAGCAAGCGGTAACCGGTTATGGCAAGGCCGACAAGGCTCAAGTGGCAGCCATGGTGAAAATTTTGCTAAAATTAGGCAATAAAAAGCTCCTCGACGACGCCACCGACGCCCTAGCCATTGCCCTGGCCGCGGCCCCAGGTTGACAAAACACCCCCTCTCGGGTATACTTATAACGTTATTAATCCTCATTTTTGGGGACCCAGACCGTTGGCGCACATGCTCCCAACCGGCCTGATAAACATGTGGCATGTATGTTATCTAAGCAAAAAAAGCAAAACGTCATTAAGAAGTTTCAGACTCACAAGGGTGACACTGGTTCGAGCGAAGTTCAGATTGCGATTTTGACTACCGAAATCGACGAACTCGTGGGTCACCTTAAAGTTCACGCCAAAGATCACTCCTCCCGCCGTGGTTTACTCCGCAAAGTAGGGGAACGCCGCCGCTTGCTCCGTTACTTGCAGCGCGAAAACGCCGCTGCTTACGAAGAGCTCGTAAAGAAGCTTAAACTCAAGCAGGCTAAACAGTTTGGTCCAGTAGCCGAAGATGTCGACACTGAACCAGACATGGAAGAAATTCATGAAGAAACTGAAGCCTAATCATAATCCTCTTAAACACCCCGACCAACGCGTTGGGGTGTTTATTGATGTTCAGAATTTATACTATTCGGCACGCAACATTCACGGCCGCAAGGTAAATTTTGGTAACATTGTCAAAGAAGCGGTGGCTGGTCGCAAACTGATCCGTGCCATTGCCTACGTTGTCCGTACCGAAACCCAAGAGGAACAACCGTTTTTTGAAGCCCTGTACAACCAGGGGATTGAAACACGCGAAAAAGACTTGCAGGTATTTTCGAGTGGCCTTAAAAAAGCTGACTGGGACGTTGGTTTGGCTGTTGATGCCATTCGTTTGGCTCCAAGTTTGGACGCAGTGGTGATTGTGTCTGGTGATGGCGACTATTTACCGCTCGTTGAATATTTGCAAAAGAGTAGTGGCAAGCAAGTTGAGGTTGTTGCGTTTGGCGAAGCCACGAGCAGCCGGCTGATTGACGAGGCTGATGATTTCTTAGACCTAAGCGAAAGTCGTGATAAGTTTTTAATCTTTGACCGACGAGCGCCAAGGGCAAATTAATTAATTCTGTTCGTCACAAGACATCTAGGTCCCCCGGGATCTATCGCCTTGTGATGAACTAACTATCTAGTATGTTGGACATCAAGTCTTGGTCACTCCCATGGGGTGGCCGCACACTGACCGTGGAAACAGGGCGCTATGCTTTGCAATCCAATCGTTCGGTGACAGTTCGTTATGGTGACACGGTAATTATGGCCACAGTGGTCAAAAGCCCAACCGTTCGCGCGGGTTTGGACTATTTCCCACTCATGGTTGACTTTGAAGAAAAGTTGTACGCCGCTGGCAAAATCAAGGGTTCGCGCTTTATTAAGCGCGAAGGTCGCCCAAGTGACGAAGCGATTTTAATGGGTCGTTTGGTTGATCGCACGATTCGTCCGTTGTTCGACGATCGTATGCGCAATGACGTGCAAGTAGTGGTGACCCCGCTGGCGGTGGATGGCGATAACGACGCGGCCATTGTTGGTTTGGTGGCTGCCTGTGCCACGTTGACTTTGTCCTCGGTACCATGGAATGGCCCAATTGCGGGCGCACGTGTGGGCTTGGATAAGAATGGTGAATTTATTTTGAATATTACCCAAAAACAGTTGGCTGAAAATGACACGCTTGACTTGGTCGTTACTGGTACCAAAGACAAGCTGGTAATGGTTGAAGCTGGCGCCAGCGAAGTGCCCGAAGCCACCATGCTCCGCGCGATTAAATGGGGCTTGGAACAAGTGCAGCCAGTCGTTGATTTCCTCAAACAAATTCAGGCCGAGGCTGGTTCAACAAAAGAAACCATAGATGCGGCGATTGAAGAAACGCCAATTGCCCAAGCCAAAAAAATGGCCAAACAGGTGATTGCTGATTCGGCCGATAGTTTAATTTTCAACACCCCAAAAATTACCCGGGCTGATCGTTTGGGTATGGTGGACACCCTCAAGACCGTGGCCAAGGAAAAACTTACAGCCGCTGGTTTTGATGACAGTGTGATTGCTGGCGTAATGGCCGAAATGAAGTATTTGGTTGGCGACACTGTGTCCCAGCGCATTTTGGATCGCGGCCAGCGCCTTGATGGTCGCTCGCTCACTGATATCCGCGAATTGCAGACCGCCGTTGACCTCCTCCCACGTGTGCATGGTTCGGCCATGTTTATGCGTGGTGATACCCAGGTACTTTCGATTGTTACCCTTGGCGCGCCTGGCGATGTCCAGACAGTGGACACCATGGAAGAAGATGGCAAGAAGCGTTACATGCACCACTATAATGACTCGCCATTCTCGTATGGCGAAGCTGGCCCAATGCGTGGCCCAGGGCGTCGGGCCATTGGTCATGGTGCACTTGCCGAACGCGCGCTCGAACCAGTGCTCCCAGCCGAAGCAGACTTTCCATACGCCATTCGCGTGGTGTCCGAAGTGATGGGCTCGAACGGCTCCAGTTCCATGGCCTCGACTTGTGGCTCGACCATGTCGCTCATGGCTGCGGGCGTGCCAATTAAAAAACCAGTGGCTGGTATTGCCATGGGTTTGGCCTCTGATGAACAGGGCCGCTGGAAAGTTTTGACTGACCTTCAGGATATCGAAGATGGCCACGGTGGTATGGACTTTAAGATTGCTGGTACACGCGACGGGATTACTGCCATCCAGATGGATACCAAGACCCAGGGTCTTTCTTGGGAAATTGTGGAACAAACGATTAAACAAGCGTACGAAGCTCGCGTAAATATTCTTGCCAAAATGGCCGAAGCGATTGAATCACCTCGCCCAGATTTGTCTGAATTTGCACCACGCATTGTGACAATCCAGATTCACCCAGACAAGATTCGCGAAGTGATTGGTCCAGGTGGCAAGGTCATCAACAAGATTATCGATGACACTGGTGTGCAAATTGACATTGAACAAGATGGTCGCGTCATGATCACTTCGGCCGATGCCGAAGGTATGACCCGCGCTGTGAAAATGGTGCAGGATATCGTGCGCGAAGTTGTGGCTGGTGAAATTTTCGAAGGTCCAGTTGTTCGCCTCGAAGACTTCGGCGCCTTTGTGCAGCTCTTGCCAAACAAAGACGGCCTTGTCCACGTGAGTGAAATCTCGTGGAACCGCGTTGGTCGCCCAAGTGATGTCCTCAAATACGGCGACATTGTGAAGGTAAAAGTCAAAGAAATCGACAGCCTTGGTCGCGTCAATTTGACCATGAAGGAATTGACCGAAAAACCAGAAGGTTGGACTCCACCTCCACCACGCCCACCACGTCCAGAAGGCGGCCGCAGTTTCGGCGGCCCTCGTCGTAGCGGTCCACCACGCGATCGCAATTAAAATTCAATTTCAAAAAAGGCCTTCGGGTCTTTTTTGTTTGTCGTAACATTTCGAGATTACAAACAAATTAGTTTTGTGGTATAATTTACGCACACCGCCAAAGTCGTTGGTCTCTAACCCTTTTCCTGTCGGCTTAGAGACGCACGAGTTTGGTTTTTAGGCTTTATTTTAAGGCTATGAAAGAACCAACGTACAGCCAAGCTGTGCACGCTAGTTGGCAAATGGCATGGAAACACAAAAGTCTGTGGGCTTTTGGTTTGTTTGCAATGCTGCTCGGGCAATTGGGAATTGTGGATTTGTTTTTTAAAGTAATTTTTGTCACGCGCACGGCCGAAACACCGCATCTTGGTGATTATTTGTGGTTAATACTTAATCCAAAAACCTGGCTGCAGTGGATTGGTGGTCCGGTTACGTTGACTCCGGATACGTGGATTTGGTTAGCGTGGTTGGTAGTGACTATGGTGGCTTTGGTTGTGATGGTCGTGTTTGTCGCTGTGGTCTCGCAGGGTGCATTGGTACACATTAGCGCCCGCATGGCCAAAAAACCAACTGCCGAAATCGACGAAACCAAAGCGTGGCACCAAGGTGTGACGCACTTTTGGCGTTTGTTGGGCCTCAATATTGTACGCAAATTAATCATGGGCGCAGTCTCATTGCTCTTGGTGGCAGCGGTTCTACCAGCTGTACAGGACCCAAGTAGCCTTAATAAGACTTTGCTAATTGTCTTAGTTGGACTGGCTTTGTTGGTTGGGGTAATCGCCTCTTTTTTGCTGGTATACGCCGCCTGTTACGTGGTGGTGGAGGAATACCGTTTACCCGAGGCTTTGCGTGAAGCCTGGCGCTTGTTTATTCGTCACCCATTTGTCTCGCTCGAAGTTGGGGCGATTGTAATTTTGGCCAATATTTTACTGGCTTTTGTGGCCCTGGTTGGCGTGGTTTACATTTTGTTCTTGCCAATTCTGGTTTCGTATTTTATGGCCGTATGGTTTGGCACCGCGGTGTTAGTTAAGTTTGGTTTAGTCCTGGGCTACGCCTTGTTTGTGGTGCTACTAGTGGTGTCTTGTGCGATTTTCACGGTATTCACTACCAGTGTTTGGACATATTTGTTTACCAAAATGCACAAACATGGTCTAACGAGCCGTCTATTCCACTGGTTGCATCGTTAAGTATGTCTGGTTTCCAAAATCTTAATGATTTACTTGGACACAAAAATGACCCAGCCACTGGGCCAGTTGTGCCACCAACCGCGGTAAACGAAAAGTTTGCCGAAAAAATGGTTGACATCAAGAAAAAAGAATTGGAAACCGAAGCCATGCGTTTGGCCGTAGACATGGGTGTGCCATACATTAGTTTAGAGCGTTTTCCGGTTAGCCAAGAAGCCTTGCGTCAGGTTCCGCGCGAGACTGCCACGGCCCTGGGGGCAGTTTGTTTTTTTGCGACCCCAGACGAGGTGCGCGTAGGGGCTTTGGACCCTAGTGCTCCACAAGTTCAGCAACTATTGTACGACATCCAAGAGCGTAACCATGTGCAAGGTGGCATGTATTTGATTTCCGAGACCAGTTTGCAGCGGATTTTGGAAATGTATAACACTCTGCCAGTTATTAAGCCAGTCACCAAAGACGTCCAAATTAGCAGCCAGGATTTGGAAGCGGTCCAGGCCGATGTTAACGACTTCCGCTCGCTGCAGGCCGCGCTCGAAAAACGCTCGACTACGGACATGTTGACTTTAATTTTGGGTGCAGCACTTAAGCTGGACAGTTCAGATGTTCACATCGAGGCCGAGGAGAGCAAAATTGTGGTTCGGTTGCGCCTGGATGGTATTTTGCACGACGTCGCTACCTTACCCAAAGAGGTCTACAAACAACTGATTTCGCGCATTAAATTGCTTTCTTCGCTTAAAATTAATATTACGGACAAGCCACAAGATGGTCGGTTTACCATTAAGTTTACGGACTACGACATTGACTTGCGTATTTCCACCATCCCAACCGTGCATGGCGAGAGTGTGGTAATGCGTCTGCTCAAGCAAAAGCAAGAGGGGATTAGTCTGGATAAATTAGGAATTCGGGGGCGCATGTTGGAACAGCTTAAACGCGAAATCGCCCGGCCAAACGGCATGATTATTGCCACTGGTCCAACGGGGAGTGGTAAAACCACCACTCTGTATGCGGTTTTAAAAATACTAAACCAACCGGGGGTGAAAATTTTGACTTTGGAGGATCCGGTTGAATATCGTATTGAAGGCGTAAACCAAAGTCAAATTGATCGTTCCAAAGATTATACTTTTGCCAAAGGTTTGCGGTCCATGTTACGCCAGGATCCAGATATTGTAATGGTTGGTGAAATTCGCGATCTAGAAACTGCGGATATTGCCGTACAGGCTGCGCTTACTGGACACTTGTTGCTGTCAACTATCCATACAAATAGCGCTGCTGGAGCTGTGCCACGTTTTTTGTCCATGGGTGTTAAGTCGTTTTTGTTAGCGCCAGCGCTTAATTGTGTAATTGGTCAGCGTCTGGTGCGTCGTGTGTGCCAGGATTGTGGCGTAAAGACCGATTTAACTGCGTTGCCAACGGAATTACAAACGCGTGTTACGGAAATTTTACAAAATTTACCCGAAGTTGATAAAAAAGAAATTGCGGAAAAGCCAAAAATGTTCTATACTGCAAAGGGTTGCGCGGCCTGCAATAATTTAGGTTACAAAGGTCGCGTAACTATTTGTGAATTGTTCAGTCTCACTCCAGAAATTGAACAAGCTGTTAATGGTGGTCAGGTGTCAGAATACGACATTGAGCAAATGGCCCGCAATAATGGCATGGTGACAATGGTGGAAGATGGTATTTTGAAAGCTTTAGACGGTATTACCACACCGGAAGAAGTCTTCCGAGTAATCGAATAATTATGGTGAATCGCTCGCGCGGTACTTTGCCTGGGGGAGCCCCTGGCGCGCCGGTCAGATTTTATAAATTTGTCGCGGTTACTTTTTTGCTATTAACTCTCGCTCTGCTGGGTTTGATTGCGTTTATGTCAGCCAAGCGGGCAGACATAATTATTACCACTCACTCCGATAGTGTTGATGCTACTTTTCCAGTCGAAGTTGGACCAGGTGTGCCTAATGCCATGGTTAAGGCGACTGTGACCACTACAGTTGTAACCCTGAGTAAATCAGTGGCCCCAAGTGGGTTGCGCACCGCGACTACAACAAACAGTGACGTGCGTTTAACCTTGGTTAATGAATCGGTCGTGGCTCAACCACTGGTAGCGACCACACGTGTGCAAGCGGCCGATGGTACGCTGATGCGCCTACGTCGCGGTGTAACTGTGCCTGCACAGGGTACAATTGAGGCAGATGTCTATCTTGACAAACCCGGCAGTACCAATGTTGTGCCAGCTGCTCGTTACACGATTCCTGGCTTAAACGAATTGCGTCGTCAACAAGTGTATGCCCAAGCCGCTGGCGAGCTTAATTTTACAGGCGTGCGCAAAGTCGGCGTTATTGCCGCCGATGATATTAGTAAGGGTAAGGCTGATTTGCTCGAGGCGATGAAAAACAAGGCACAGCAAACTATCTCTGTGACTACTGGTACTATGGTTTTGGCCGCAGTATTACAACAAGTGGTCGAAACACCTGCCAATATTGGCGACCAGGCCGAAAGCTTCACACTTAATGGTCGTGCTACCATTGCCTTGGTTACCTACACCGAAAAAGAATTGCTAGCCCAGGCCAACCAAATGCTCGCCAAACAAATCGTTGATGCGAGTGAGGTGCTGGAAAGCGCTAACACAACCCCAGCTGTAACTTTGGAAAATTATGACCTAGCTACTGGCGTAGCTACACTCAAGGTTGTCCACAGCGGCCTGGTTAATGTGGATCCAAACAGTCCTGAATTGCAGAAAGTAATGTTTTTTGGCAAAACCGAAGACGAAGTGCGACGCTACCTCCTGTCACTTGACCATGTTAAAAGCGTGGAAATCAAGTTCAAACCTTTGTGGAATCACACGGTTCCACATGTGGCTGACCACGTGGAGGTGACCGTGGTTCAGGCTAAATAATTTGTTTATTATTTTTAAGTTATATGCCCCAAGCAAAAAAACGCGTGAGCCGGTCACGTGCTCCGCGTGTTAGCCGAAGCAGTCACACTACGAGTGCGGTTGCAACCAGGACTTTAACCAATACCAAGCTCGCTTTGGCAACTTTGTTTTTAGGTTTTTCTTCGCTCGCTGCCGCTGCAGCCAGCTCCACCCCAATGTCTGCGGCTGATGCGGAAAAAATTGCCCAACGTTTGGCCAAGCA
>CAYMID010000030.1:0-8326 GCA_964390625.1 uncultured Gammaproteobacteria bacterium
TAATCGAGAGCTCCATACCCCCTCAGTCTAGCTAATTTTGGCCCAAAAATCAAGGTTTAAATACAAAAAATCCCCTATTTAAGGGGATTTTCAGGCTGTTTTGAGTTTAAACTAGGGCTAGGCGAGCAAAAATGCGGTCATGTTTGACCAAGGTTTTACTGATCGCATTGAAGTCCTGGTATACCCGCCCTTCGAGGTCGTCAAAGCGCCCAGTAAACTTTTCGTCCAGCGATTGGATTGCTCGGGTATTTTGTGTACACGCAACCTCGACATCACCCAACTTAAATTCGACACTCGAAAGACGGCCTTCTACGCCAGTCAATCGGCTATCAATGCCATCGACTTTTTGTTCAAGCCGATCAAAATCTTTTTTGGCTAAAGTAAAAAACTCAGTTGTTTCCTCCTGAAAAGCCTGCAGTTTATTCTCCAACCCATCGAACCTATTTTCTAACCCATCAAACTTTCGATCCAACGACACCAACTTATCCACGACATCACCAATTTTAACCACAACATCTTGGAGTGTTGGTTCTTTTTTAATTTTCTTGGTCATACAAAAGTATGTGACCACTAACTTCGGGTCTGAAGTGCGCTCTCAATGACCAAATTATAACACGCCCCTTTCGAGGCGTGTCAAGTGTGCACTGTTAGGCTAAATATTCGCGAAGGGCTTCTTGCCACGAGCGCTGCGCCGGGATTTTTGTGGAAACAAGTGCAGATGTATGTGGACGCGCGGCTGGGCGTGGATATGCGCTCGCTGCTACCGGACGCACGGTTACATTGACATTTTTGAGGGTAAAAACTTCCTGCGCCCAACCATACCAAGTACACGCGCCGCTGTTGGCACCATGATAGATGCCAGGTGCTGGGCGCGTTTCCACAATTGTGCGCGTGAGTGTGGCCAAATCCGGCGCATACGTTGGGCAGCTATTTTCGTCGTCAACTACATCAAATTCAGTTTTGCCGCCCGCGGCCAAACCAAGCATGGTGTCAACAAAACTTTTCTTCGCCCCTTCGCTCGCCGCTGCTTGCCCAAACAATTTGGACAAACGAATAATATAATACTCGCCGCCGGCCGCAGTTACTGACGCTTCGCCAAGCGCTTTGGTTTTACCGTACGCATTGACTGGCGCAACCTCGGCATTTTCATCATACCCATCGATGTCGTCACCAGCAAACACATAGTCTGATGAATAATGCACAAACGCAATGTTACGTGCACGACACAGTGCCGCCACTACGCCTGGCGTGCGACCATTTACTTCTTCGGCCGCGGCCAACAAACTAGGGTCTTCCTCAATTTTATCAACCGCATTCAAAGCCACTGCATTTATTACGACCTGAGGCTGAACTTGGTCCAGGACCGCAGTCACTTGCTCGGGCACGGTAATATCAATATCTTCGCGGTCATACCCAATCACTTCCCAATGTGCGCGCGCAAACTCAGTACTGAGCGCTTGCCCCAACATTCCTTTGGCCCCAAGGATCAGTACTTTTGGCATATTATTTTTGGTTATCAGCTAAACCTGCATCACGTACTTTTAGGTACGCTTCGTAATCCTCCAAATAATCACTGCGATCTGGACTGTAATTAGTTGAGGACAAAGCAATAATCACACAATCAGGCGAAGCGTCCTTGAATCCGTGCCACACATAATTAGGTACATAAATCGCTTGTGATGGGCCGGCTAAACGCACGTCTTCTTTTCCCTGCCCGCGGTCAATCACTGCCGTAACTGTACCTTTGGCAATAATAAACACTTCTTGTTCAACGTAATGACAGTGTTCGCCAGTTTTGGTATCAGCGGGTAACGCATCAATATAGTACATGCGCTTGACCTCAAACGGCACCATGTCCTTGAACTCCACTGGGGTCAAATTAAACCCACGATTCGTAAACGTTTTCCACGTAAACTGTTGGAATTCTTTCATACAGTAGGTTAAGCCGAACGCTGCATTTGTGAATTAGATTTTTCTAAATTCGATTGAAACGCGTTCATTTCATTGCGCTTCTTTTCCCAAATATTCTCGACCCACTCGGTGTTATTTTTGTACCACTCGATCGTCTCGGTCAAACCGCGCTCAAATTCTTCACGTGTATATTCTGGGGCCCAGCCCAATGATTTAATTTTGCTTGCATCAATGGCGTAACGGCGGTCATGACCCGGACGGTCAGTCACATATTCAATGCGATCTTCGCCAAAGCCCATGATTCTCAGCATCATTTTGGTTAATTCCAAATTACTACGTTCATTATCCGAACCAATGTTGTACACTTCGCCTGGCGCACCTTCGCGGAGCAGTAAATCAAGCGCAGCCGCATGATCCTTGGCATGAATCCAATCACGTACATTCAAACCATCGCCGTATACTGGCACTTTTTCACCTTTCAAAAGTTTGAAAATAAAGAACGGAATTACTTTTTCCGGGAATTGATATGGACCGTAATTATTCGAACAGTGAGTTACAACCACTGGCACCTTGTGCGTGACAAAATAGGCGTTGCACATTAAATCACCGCCCGCCTTGGCCGCGGCGTATGGCATGTTTGGCCAAATTGGTGTGGACTCAGTAAATGCACCTGGGTCGTCGAGCTCGAGCGAGCCATACACTTCGTCGGTCGAAACATTAACGAATTTTTGAATCTTGTTAAACTTAACCGCATCTAAAATCATTTGAACACCAAGCGTGTTAGTCAAAACGAATTCTTTGGCTCCACCGTGAATCGAACGGTCCACGTGTGTTTCGGCAGCAAAATTAATCACGTGCGAAATCGCGTGATCGGCCATGACTTTGTTCAAAAGGTCAAGGTCAGTAATATCACCCTGCACAAAGGTGTACCGTGGATCGTTTTCGACTGAAGTGTGATTGGCCAAATTGCCAGCGTACGTAAGTTTGTCAAAATTGACGATTTTGAGGTCTGGATACTTGGCAAGCATGTAATGGATAAAATTGCTGCCAATAAAACCAGCTCCGCCGCAGACGAGTAAATTCATAGTTTTGATGTTAAGTTCTCTACAGAGCCTAGCAAAAAAGGGCCCATTTTGCAACTACCCCCTACACCAAGCTTTAGCCTTTAAATTTGGCGGCCATTTCGGCCACTGGTGTTTTAGTTGGGGCCTTGATAAGCGAATGCATGTTACCGCCACCATCTTTGTTCCAGCGTGGCAAAATGTGCACGTGCAAATGTGGCACTGCCTGACCACCAGCCTCACCATGATTCCAACCCACCGAAAAACCATCACAACCCATCACTTCTTGGACACGTTTCATGGCCGTTTGGACGGCTTCGTACAAAGGCCCAACTTTTTCGGTTGGCAATTCTAGTAATGTGGCCGCGTGAGTTTTGGGAATCACCACCACGTGCCCGTCAACACAGGGAAAAATATCCAGAAACGCCAACGCGTCCGGTGTTTCTACCACAGTATAGTTAGGTATCTGTCCGGCGACAATTTTACAAAAAAGACAATCAGACATACCGAATCACGATTTAAAACTTATTTATTTATAGTACCCGACCCAGGTTGTGCTGGCAAACACCCTATTTCATATTCTAAAGTAATTGGGTGTAATTACTTTAACGGCCGTCTAAATGTACGATCGGATAAAGAGTATATCCGTCCACTATTTCTTTAGAGTCTGCAAAACGCAACTGAACTGGTTCTAACCATTCATTTATGGTTTGCAATTGAGTTGACGACAAGGTACGGGCTACATAGTATACCGGCCACTCTCGTGCTACAAAATTTGCCGCTGCCTGACGGACCCGCGGATGATCAAAGCGCACCATTACCTGGCGCGCTGGCCAAATAAATTTATCTTCGCGCTCGGTAATTATGACTGCCTGTGGGGCGGTGTTGGCCCGTACCACATCGCGCAAAGTCGCGCCCATACGTAAACTGTGTGTTAGTGCGGTTATACCATCAACGCCCGAATACACCGCATTTGCATTACCAATTACGAGTAGCCCCAAAATAATCGCAAACGTAATTTTTGCCTGGCTGCGTCCAATCATTGCTGCCACCAATTGGTACGCACGCACGGCAAATGGCACTAACAAAATAAAAACAGGCAACCAATACCGTGTATAGGCTACACCAATTGTCTTAAGATCATAATTAGCGTCGCGCCAACTGCCATAATAGACCCACAAATATAGACCAACAAAAATGGTGATAGTGGCGTACACTTTTTGGGCTTTACTTAGATCCCGCCACTGCCACAAACCACGCACCAGCCAAGCCAAAGCTGGCCATACAAACCATGGCCACAACGTTATGGCATAGGTATAACCAGTAGCAACCAAGTTGCGAATAGAAAAACCAAATGGTAATAAAAGCGTCCACCAGTGTGGCACTGGTAATGACCGCGAAGTAACGTACCCGCCACCAGCACTGCCATACCACAGTGTTGTTAAACCAAAATACATTGCCCCGATTACCACAGCAACCACTCCCCACCGGGCTACACGCGACCACGCAATCTGCTGGCGATACGCTACGAGCACAATCAACGCGGCAATTACTACCCACAATGCTTCACTAGGTCGCACTAACACACCAAGCCCAATACTAAATGCGCCCATTACATCGTGCCACCAACGTACGCCATTTTTTGTCGGCGGCGCAATTAACCATACCGACCCAATTAGGATAAGGGCCACAAATGGCACGTTTGGTAATAACGGTCGCGCTGCGTAATACCACAACGGTGGCAATGATAACGAAAGAAGCAGTAAACCGCTCCGCGAAATTCCTGGAAAAATAATCTGCCACAAACGCACCGCTGCCAGCACGGCCACAATTACCAACAATGGTGTCAAAAATGGCAGGGCCCAAACTCCTACTGCATTAATTATGCTGCCATAAAAAACTGGCAACCCCCAAAATCCTACTGGCAAACTGTACGCCCCAAAATCAGCGAAAGAACTACGGGGGTGCAAAAATTCATTTTCAGTGCCAGCATCAAATGGATGCATTAATGCCAAATCACCGGTGCGGGCAAATTGTTGTGCATATACTGCTGTCGCAGCTTCGTCTGGTGAATTGTACACCCCAGGCACGTGCCGCGCTGGTCCAGTGTATAACCAAGTAGCCAACACTACGGCGAGCACTGACCCCCATTTAAACCAGATAGAATTTGTCACAAGCAAGTAAAATCAGTATAATCGTGATATTTAGTATACCAAAATAACCTTAATTTGCCATGTACCGCCTGCATCTCGCCAAAAGTTGGTTATGGACCCTATGGACATGGTTTGCCCTGCTCGGTACTTTTTTGAGTATCCTGTATTACGCTACCGGCCTATGGAATTGGGTAGTGGTTCTGGGAGTGCTTTTGGTGGCAGGCCTAGCGTTCATTAGCCGTCCACTAACTCAAATTTCCCTACCCAAACTTACCCAACCTGATTGGCTCTGGGGAGCCAGTGTTTTAATGCTTCAGGGTGTCCTACTACTTACTTTATACACACATCGCACCTATGGCGTGCTAAATTCACCGTGGCGCGTACTACCGTGGTGGTTTTTTGGTGTATATTTTTTAACCACACTTGTGACTCTGGTCGCGCCGTGGTTTGTACGTTCGCGTGCGTTGTCTTATTTGATTAACACGACCCATCTCCTCACCACGTTTGGGGTTACCGTAATCATGTACCCACTTGGCTTTGGTTTTGATGGTTTTATTCACCGTGCTACCGAGGATTGGATTGCAACGCACGGTTTTATTTTACCAAAACAGCCCATTTATATTGGTCAATATACACTAGTGGTTTGGCTATCCAAGATAACATCTTTATCAGTACAGGTAATTGATACTTGGTTAGTGCCGACGCTAGCAACCCTCACTCTACCAGCACTATTTTACCGTTTATTTACTAAAGTGTGGGAATTCCCTGTCGCACTGGCCTTTAATCTAACCTGGCTATACCCAAGCCTTTATTTTTTGTGGCTTGGGTTAACCACTCCTCATAATTTTTTGGTCCTTATTATTACTCTTACCGTCGCGGCCATCCTTGAATGGCAAAAGGGACTAGTAAGTGCGCTTGTACCATTCAGCCTTGGAGTACTTGGCGCCTTTACTCATATCATGCTTGGAGCACCGTTATTATTATTTATTGTTACAGCAATTCTAGGACACCAATGGAGTCGCAAAACTCAAGCATTGATGTTGGTTACTTACACAATCGCAGCCTTATTCACGGTACCGGCGTTGTTTACTATCTACTTATTACTCAAAGGCTTACCCTGGCCTGAACTAATAAATCCATTCACCAAACTCAAACATTTTTTGGATTTATACAACTTACCATTTTGGTATAACCCACACGCGCCCCGATTGTGGAATTATTTTTACAAATTAGAATGGGTGTTTGCCCCTCTCGTTGCTGGACTAGCCTTAATTGGTTGGTGGCTCGAACCACAAAAAAAATTTGGTCGCTGGTTATTTCCGATCACCACCTTTGCATTTGTTGGAGCTGCTTTTTTACTTCGCACCTGGATTGTCTTTCCCGACGTACACAGTTTTGAACAAGGTGATTACCCGCTGCGTTTACTGCGCGCCTCTATGATATGGATTTTGCCATGGGCTGGTGCAGGTATTGGTAGCTTATATTTCGCAATTAAAAAAACAAAATTTGCCACTCCTATTTTTGTCACTGCATTAGTATGTGCCACGACTAGCCTCACTATTGCCTTTTATTTTTCCTACCCACAGCACAACAAAAAAGTTAATTTTTCTGGTTTTAACGTTACTAGCGCTGACATCAAAGCAGTGCGGTGGATTGATGCGGACAACAACCACACCAAAAATATTGACTACATCGTGTTAGCCAATCCTGTCGTTGGGGTGGCCGCCTTATCTGAATTCAGTTTTGCTAAATATTTTGACACCCCACTCGGCCAGTATTCCTACTATTCAATCCCTAGTGGCAGTCCACTCTTTACTTTGTACACCGACATGTGGCGCCACCCAAACACCAGCACAATGCATACAGCCATGAATTTGTTTGGTGTTAATAAAGCGTACTTTATCATCAATTCCTATTGGACGAACTACAATCAAATTGTCGCGGCCGCCAAAAACACCACTGACCATTGGGTTAGTATTGAGGGTGGGCAAATTCATGTGTTTAAATACGAACGGAATTAAGCTTTGTACACCGATTCCAAACGGGTGATATATTCGGCTTGAGACAGTCCAGCCAAGTAATTTTGAGTGTTTGCGCCCATGCGTGCGAGGTCTGAGCGGTTGGCAGTGCCCCAAGCAAGGCGTTCGGTGAGTGACGCTGCGTCACCTGCTTTGAACGTAAGGCCATTCTCCCCTTCTTGAATCAATTCGGCAATGCCCTCGATATTGCTCGCAATTACGGGCACATGGCAGGCAAAACTTTCAAAAATTACGGTTGGTGAATTTTCATAACAGAGCGATGGCACCACGAGTGCATCGAGGGTTTGTAATAATTCAGGCAAGGCTTTGCGCTCCACGCGACCATACCACACAATGCGTTCATCATTTATAGTTTGTTTTTTTAATTGCTCAAATTGAGTACCATTACCCATAATATGCAGTTCAGCGTTAACGTCTGTGGGTAAATTTTGGAATGCCTGTACGAGCAGAGCCACGCCTTTGTGGGTTTCAATCTGACCAATGTACCCAAAACGCATACCTGAATTAAGCGGTTTGGTAGCCGAAGGCAATGGTGCAAACATAACCGGATTGCGCACGACCTGAATCGTTGAATGTTTGAAAAATCCACGTGTCGTATAGAAATCACGCAAAAATTGCGAGGGCGAAATCACAACTTGAGGCGAACCAATGAGCACACGCATAAGACGAGTGTACAGACGCGTTGGTAAACCATTGTAACGCCAACTATTTTCGCGTGCTTTCAAAATCATACCACTTGGCTCTACTAGTTGTACGTCGTGCACTGTGTGCACATGGCGACGATTCAATTTACGAATTGACCATGGTAACAAAAAACTTAACCCCATTAAATTGTGTGTGTGTACAACATCGGGTTTTTCTTTATTTAATATTTCTTTAACCGCAGAGGCGGCTGAATAATTAAAAATATCAATAATATGCCATACAAAGCGCATCACAAAATTATGACGATGCGCATCGGTGTAAAAAAACAGATTGTGCGGATGGATGTGGTACAAGGTTAAGTCCGACGCCACCACCTCGGTCTGCGGCTTATCTGGTGTGGTCGTAATCACGACCACCTGATGCCCGGCCGCACGCAAACCAGCGACCGTTTTCACGACCACCTGCTCGGCCCCACCACGATCGTAGGGCGGATAGATATTGTTGATAATCGCGACTT
>CAYMID010000031.1:0-8145 GCA_964390625.1 uncultured Gammaproteobacteria bacterium
GGTCATATTCATCCCGTCAGTCAGGTACAAAGTGAACTCGAAGATTTGTTCACGAGTATGGGCTTTACGGTGCTCGACGGGCCAGAGCTCGAGAGCGATTATTATAATTTTACTGCCCTCAACATTCCACCAGACCACCCAGCCCGCGACATGCAGGACACGTTTTATATCAAGGGACATTCGAATTGGGTCATGCGCACGCACACCACCTCGCTGCAGGTGCGCGCGCTCCAAAAATTTGGAGCGCCACTGAGAGCTATTGTGCCTGGTCGTTGTTTCCGTAACGAAGCAACAGACCCTCGCCACGAGCACACGTTTTATCAGCTCGATGGGATTATGGTTGATAAAAAAATTAACCTAGCGCACATGAAAGGTGTATTTCAGGCTGTGGCTGATCATTTGTTTGGGACAGGCACTCAAATTCGTCTCATGCCAAAATTTTATCCATTCGTTGAGCCAGGACTGCGTGGAGAAATTACCTGTTTTATTTGCAAGGGCAAGGGGTGTCGCGTGTGCAAACAAACTGGTTGGCTCGAGGCTATGCCAGGTGGTTTGATTCACCCAAATGTTCTGCGCGAAGCTGGCCTTGATCCCAATGAATACAGTGGTTTTGCATTTGGTTTTGGTTTGACACGCTTAGCCATGCTTAAGTACGGTATCGAAGATGTGCGCCTCCTCCAATCTGGCGACCTCAGATTTTTGCAGCAATTCTAATATGCTTATCAGTAAAAATTGGCTTCGCGACTTTGTTTTTTTGCCCGATGCGTTTGATGCACCAGATTTAGCGCGTCGTTTGTCGCTCGCCACGGTTGAAGTTGAGGGTGTGTCTGTGCAGGGTGCGGATTTGGAAAATATTGTCGTTGGTTTGATTACTAAAATCGACGCCCACCCAAATGCCGATAAGTTGCGTGTCTGTACGGTTGATGTGGGTGATGAGGCCCTTTCAATTGTGTGTGGTGGTTCCAACGTGGCGGTGGGAATGAAAGTGGTTGTGGCTAAGTTAGGCGCAAGCGTGCGTTGGCATGGCCAGGGCGATCCAATTGTGATGGAGCCCGCGACCATTCGTGGCGTGGAATCACGCGGCATGATTTGTGCCTCTGATGAAGTTGGCCTGCTCGAACGTTTCCCTAAAAAAGACGAAAAAGAAATTGTGGATTTGACTGGCGTGACTGCCAAACCAGGGACACCGCTAGCCGTGGCGTTGGATCTTGATGACGTGATTTTTGACATTGATAACAAATCGCTTAGCAACCGTCCGGATTTGTGGGGCCACTATGGATTGGCCCGCGAAGTGGCTGCGCTAACGCGCAAAAAATTTAAGGAATTAAAACCACCAGCCCTTAAAACACAGCGTGATTGGACTGTGCGGGTAGATGTGCGGGCACCAGAACTGTGCTCGCGGTATATGGCTGTGGCTTTGACTGGAGTAAGTGCAACGGCTTCGCCAGATTGGCTGGTGCGTCGGTTAGTGGCTACTGGCCAGCGTTCGATTAATGCGATTGTGGACCTGACCAATTATGTCATGCTTGAACTCGGTCAACCATTGCATGCGTTTGATGCTGACGTAATTAAAGAAGGGGATAAAGCAGTGTCACTCGTAGTGCGTCGAGCAGCGGTAGGCGAGGCCTTTGCGGCACTGGACGACAAAGAATACACGCTTACCGAAAACACCTTAGTAATTGCCAACCAAACCGAAGCCCTGGCCTTGGCAGGCATTAAAGGCGGTAAACATAGTGGTGTGACCGAAACAACATCAACCATTATTATTGAAGCTGCCACATTTAATGCTGGTTTTATTCGTCGCGCATCCACCCAATTAGGTTTGCGTACCGATTCATCAGCTCGATTCGAAAAAACGTTGGATCCAATGTTGCCAGAGTTTGCACTTCGTCGCATTGTAGAATTGGCCCATCAAATTTGGCCCAAGGCACAGGTGGTTAGTGAAATCACAGATGTGATTAATACAAATACAACGCCAAAAGTACTGGAATTTTCCTGGGATTTTATTAATGAACGTTTGGGTGTGGAAATTCCCCGCAAAACCGCACTTGATATTTTGGAACACCTTGGGTTTGTTGTAAAAATCAAGAAGAATCAGGCGCGTGTCACCATTCCTTCGTGGCGTGCTAGTAAGGATATTGCTATTCCCGAAGATATTGTCGAGGAAGTGGCGCGGGTGTTTGGATATGAAAATATTCCAGCCACAATGCCTGAATTTCCAACTGTACCACCAGTGGTAAATTTAGTTCGTAAGGCCGAGCGGGTGAGCCGTGATGTATTATCGTCAATGGCGTTTTCCGAAGTCTCCAATTATTCGTTTGTAGCGTCGGAGTGGTTGCAGCGCTTAGGTTTAGATGTGAGTCAGTATTTGGCGCTCGACAACCCAATTGCCAAAGACCGTCCATTATTACGCCGCGAATTGTGGCCAGGTTTGGTCGAGACAGTGGAGTCCAATGCTCATCGTTTTGACCAAGTGCGTGTGTTTGAACTGGGCCGTAGTTACTGTGTGGAAGATGCAGGCGAACGGGCTGAACCGCGTTCGGATGAGCTTCTACCTCGTCAGCCAAATCTTTTGGGCCTAGCTGTGGCCGAAAAAGGCACTCATGAACCATTTTTTATGGTGGCTCAGGCTGTGCGTGAGCTCGGTTTGGTTTTAAAACGCCCGCTTGAATTGCGCGCTGTTAAACTCGGTACCCAATTTCACCCTGGTCGTAGTGCGGAAATAGTATCCGGTGATGTGGTGGTTGGGTGGGTTGCCGAGTTACACCCGCAGTTACAAAACACACTAGGAATTGCTGCGCGTGTTGCTGTTGCTGAACTATCACTTACTTTGCTGATTGAACAGCCAGTGCAGTTGGCTGCCTATACACCGGTGGCAGAGTTCCCAAGTGTGACTCGTGATGTTGCGTTTACTGTGCCTCAGGGTGTTGCACATAGTGCAATTGTGGCGGTGTTAAAAACCGCAGATCCATTGGTTAGCGCGATCGAATTGTTCGATGTCTATCGTGGCGAACACGTGGCGGCTGCCCAAAAAAGTTTGGCGTATAAAATTACTTACCAAACCGATCACACGCTCACGACTGCCGAAATTGACGCAGCACATAAAGCCGTCACTAAACTTCTCGAGAAAAATTTTGGCGCCACATTGCGCGTGTAAAACTTCACAACAAAAACTACTCGTGGTATACTATGAGTAGTTTTTTATTGCCTGTCTATGCAACCAAACACTGCGCACGATATTTTGTACATTGTATTAGCCCTTGCTACCGTTTGGATTACGGTTTTTCTATGCTGGTTGCTGTACCAAGCTGGCCGTGCTTTGCAAAATGTTAATCGAATTATTGAGCATTTAACGGGTACATTGGATAGCATTTCGAGTGCAGTCGAATTTATGCGCCGTCGTTTGGATGGCATGTCCTCGAGTTTGGGTGGATTAGTTTCCTTGGCCGGCAATATGGCCGAAAAATTTATTTTCAAAAAGGTTGCCAAAAAAATGGCCGAGCGTGATGAGGATGAAGACGAAGAAGTGGCATCAAAAAAACGTCGCAAGAAATAATTAGTCTTCGAAAACTTCTGGTATTGGACCATCGAGCCACACTTCGATGGTTTTTTCGTGTTTCTCGGGCACGTGTCCGCGGTAGTGGAAGTCTCCAATCGTGACTGGTGGTTGGTCTGCGGGTAGTTCGGGATGGATTAAACCAACCACCTCGGGGGCGAGTGCGGTCGAGCCCTTGAACGCTCCGTATTGTTCCAAACGGGCGGCACGGTTGAGGCCTTGGCCACACCCTTCGAATAGTGGGTTTGGATCCAGGTCTTTTTCAATATTTAAATCAAACCACACTACTTCGTCGTAAGCAATCCCAATGCGCAATTTTACGCCATTTTCCGCGGCAAGTTGGTGGAGACGGCGCGCACACTCAATCATACCAATGGCCGCATCGTGTGGATGTTGATACTGGCCAGGATCATCGGGGTGGCGTTCCCATTCTGCCCACACTACTAAAGCACCATCACCCATAAATTTGTAAGGCCAGAATCCGTATTCGTCTTGCACTAAGTGTTTAATCTTTCCCATGGTGTGGGTCAAAAATTCAGCCGTACCACGACTGCCGCGCTCGGCCGCAATCTTGGTAAACCCGCAGACATCGACTTGCATAACTAAAGTAGGGAGTGTCACTTCCTGGTAGGCCCCGTGCATTAGTAGTTGAGCGACGCGCCGCGTGGGTGCGTGACGTTCGGCAATTTCAGTCAGTAGTTCGCGCTCAGCTCGTTCTGAAGCAGCCAACAATTCGGCGGCGGCAGTGCGTTCTTCTTGTGACAAACCTTTATCGATTGGTGTAAGTAGGCCAGGCAAAGCTTCGCACAAACGAAAAAACCAATTGGTGTGCCACTGGATGGATAGGTGAGTCGGAATATCGCGGTTGTGGCGGTAAATTTCCCCTGCACGCATAACTGGGTACAATTCGCCGGTTTTGGTATCTTTGGTACAAATGTCGCGGGTGATCAAAATAGCTGCTAACGTGCCTGGTGCAGAGCGGGTTTGGTAATCACCTAAATAAGCACCAGTAGCAGCGTCGCGAACCAGGTGTACCACTTCACCATACTCCTCATAATCAATAAAAAGTGTGTCGTGGTTAACCACGACAGTTGAACCTGGTGCCTCATGGTGCATAACGTAACGTGGTGTAACATTAACGGTTTTGTAGGCAACGCGGGCAGATTTTTTTTGACCAGGCCAAATTTGAATAGTTGATTCCATGATTCCAGGAATGTAGTAGAGGACCGAGCGGTAGTCCTCGGTTGCAGTGCGTCGTTCGCCGTTGGGACCGTCTAAATACTCAATAGCAAAAACACAATGATCAGGTTCGTCAACCACAAATCGGAATTTTTTATTACGGTTAAACGCGCGTGTAGCTTGGTCAACCACCCGCATAGCCATACGCGGGCTAGTGATAAAGCGGATCAAACCACTTAATAAAAAACGTTGTAAACTGTCGGAAAAACCAAATGATGCCGCTGCTGCTGTGCGTCCAGCTTCTATTAAATGTGTAACATGTCCGCTCACCGACACAAAAGCATCTTCGATTTGTTGATATTGGTGTAAGGTTACCCAAGCTTGGGCCAAAGTGCGCGGTGTCCAAAATGGTTTCCCGGTAGCCGCGCGGGTTGCATCCCAAATAATGTTTGGGTCAATGCCAAGACGGCGTGCCGCAACCAAAAAAATCACGATATTTTTTAAACAAATATCTTGCCACTTACTGAGTGAGTTTGAGCTTAGTTCAGAGTGATTCACACGTGTAATAATGTGCTAAATTTACCAAAAAATGACCGCTGCGTCAATTTCGTGTATACTAATGTCACTATGAAAGCACTGCGAGACCTGTCAGCAGTTCAAATCATTCTTGGGATAGCGTTGCGACTAGTTTTTATTGGCGGTCATGCGCTCATATTCCCAATTGGCTTATTGGTTGAACATTTAATCGCGCGCGAAGATCGTCCGCGTTTTTGGCGTTTGTTGGCACGCAATTTAAATCGGCGTATTTTTTCGTTATTTGGTTTGCGCATGATTGGGACTGGTCACATTCCATCGCCAACCGAGCACGCGCGGTTGTATATTTCCAATCACCCAACCATGATTGATGGTTTTTTGTACTTTATGTTTTTGGGACCAGAAATAATTCCTCTGACTGCGCCCGCCAAAATGCAGATCTTTCCGTTTAATAAGTGGTTCCCAAAAATGGGAATGGTGGATGTGGCACGCGATGCGTATGATTCGATTCACGCTGATACGGCTCAGGATCGCCATGACGCTATTCGATCATTAGTTGCTTATGCAGCCCGCGAACAAAAATCATTGTTAATTTTTCCCGAAGGACACATTGAGCATGGTGGTGTGCATTATATTCACACTGGGGCCGCCCGTGTTTCGATTCGCGCCCATATCCCAATTGTACCGTTGGTGCTAGCTAATATGGATCGTGTTTTGTTACCTGGAGTGCGCTACCGACCAGGTCCAGTGTACGTACGTGTAGGTAAGGAAATAAACCCACCTGCAGTAGCGCGTACCATGCCATATCGGCACGCGGTCAAAGAATATTCAAATACCATTGCTCAAACTCTATACAAAATGGTACCAGCCCGCATGCTGCCGTCTGATTTAGGGGTTGCAGATCCAGCGCGCATCGGGGTATTTGTGGACATTGACCGCACTTTATACAAAGGATATTCGCAGGCTGATTTTTTGAAGTGGCTCGAAAAACGTAGAGTGATTAAAGCCGGTACTGTGCGTCACTTGGTGTGGTACATGTTCGAAGAAAAAATCCATCTTTTGTCGCATAACCAACTAATGCGCCAGGCTTATTTATTCACTCGTGATTTTACCGAAGCTCAGCTTGCGGCCGAGGCAGAACTATTTTTTAAACAACAGTGTGTTCCTAGATTAGTTCATAATTTATTACCAATCCTCAAGGATCACCAAAAACGTGGCCACCAAATTTTTTTGGTGAGCGAAGTGATTCGGCCGTTGGCAAAACATTTTAAGGAATTTATTGGGGCCAAAGATATTGCGGTAACACAACTTAAAAAATCACACGGCGTATACACAGGTGAAGTGGCAGAATTTTGTTTTGGAATTGAAAAGGCCAAGCGCGTCGAAGCGTTGGCCCTGGAGTATGGAGTGGATTTACACCGCAGTTATGCGTACGGTGATTCGATGTCTGATTTTCCAATGTTACATTTAGTGCGTCACGCGATGGCGGTTCGTCCTAAACGTGCGTTGCGCCACGCTGCGTTGGAGGCACGCTGGCCAATAATAAATTAAAGTTCAGCGTTTAGATTTAGCTCAATTGCTTGAGTGCTTGTGTCAGCTTGGTACACTACTGGTGCGCCAACTGGTGGCATAGTACTAGTACCTTCGTACGTTACCTTAATTGTAGTTGCGACTGGGCTACCGTTGTAACGAAGTGGTAAATCGGCGGTGTTGGCTTCGTATATACCCATGGCATTGACGTCGGCGCGGGCAATTAAGTGAAGACGTGGTGAATTGGCTCCGGCCTCCAATACTAGCCGAAGATTGGAAAAAGCACGGCCCGAATAACCAGCCCGAGCTAGTTCACGACCTGGTTGACCATTTTCGTCAGCGTGTACGGACAGCCAGACATCTTGGGCAAACTCAGCACGGTCAATAGTAACCACTCCGTTAGTGACTACTTGGTCTTGGGCCACTATCATAGTAGGGCCAGCTGCTTCGATAAACTTAGCTTGGTCTGAATTTTTTTGGCAACCCCAGCCAACTAAAACCAGGAGGCCGGTAGTTAACAGTAGACGAGTTTTCATATGAGTATTTTAAAGGCAGTATAAAGGGCTTTTAGGACTTGGTCAACTGGCGGAATTAGCTATTGTCAGTATAGCAAAAAACCCGTACAATGGGCCCACTATGAGTGACTTTGTCCACCTGCACGTCCACTCGCATTATTCGCTTCTAAACGGCCTAACCAAGGCCAAGGTTTTGGCTAAAGTGGCCAAAAAACACGGTTTTTCGGCTTTGGCGCTCACGGATTACGGCTCCATGTATGGGGCAATTGAATTTTACCAGGCTTGCTTGGAGCAAGAAATTAAGCCAATTATTGGGTTCGAGGCTTATGTCGCCCCGGGTTCACGCCACGACAAAGATGGCGACGCTGGTGGTGCCTATAATTTAATTTTGTTGGCCGAAAATTACGAAGGGTACCGCAACCTCATGATGTTGTCGTCGTTGGGGCATTTGGAGGGGTTTGCCAATAATAAACCACGCGTTGATAAGGAATTGTTGCGCAAATACCACACGGGTATTATTGCGCTGTCAGGTCCGATTGCGGGCGAGGTGCCTAGTTTATTTAAAGCAGGGCGTGATGAGGAAGCCAAACGAGCCGCGCTTGAATACGCGGAAATTTTTGGGGCAGATTATTTTTATTTGGAACTCGAGGACCATCCAGCTATTCCAGGTCAGGTGCACGTGAATACCAAATTGATTCAATTAGCCAAAGACACTGGGTTGCCACTGGTGGTGACTCGCGATGTGCATTATTTGGAACCAGGCGACGCCGAGGCGCAGGATATTTTGCGTTGTATTGCCGAGGGTTGGAAAGTGGATCAGGTTAACCGCGA
>CAYMID010000032.1:0-7847 GCA_964390625.1 uncultured Gammaproteobacteria bacterium
CATAATTAGTCAGCGCACGCCCACCAACTAACGGAACACGATACGCCAAAGCACTAGCCCCTGTTTTAAGTGTATCTGTACCTCTATCCATCAACCATCGACCGGCAGCATAACCAGTTGCAATTGTGGCGGCTTTTTTGCCAAACTCCCAAGCATCAGAAATCATGTCAGTACCCCAAACCCCAGTCTCCTCGGTTGTCTTTACACCAACACGCAAAAACGCCAAAGCAATCAAAAAGTTGGCCATGTTTTCCCAAGTACTAACCTTAGACAAAGACAATTTAGTTGGTTCATTGCTGTCCACAAAATTAGCCCCAATTAACTGAACACTCTTGGTGCCGTCAATTTTGTTGGCAGGCGGTATGTCCTCTTGTATTGAGGCTAAAATATTCCCTGTACCCAAGGTCGCAAATGCTAACCACATAAAGAACACCATAATTGGCGCCACAATAACGTGATTGGTAAACTCACTCCACCAGCGTTCAGCGTAAGATTGTGTTTTTGGTAAAACACCCAAAATATAGGCCAATGGGGACAAGATTATCAAAGCCCACAGCGCCACCACGCGGGCCATCATTACGTAGACGTACGAACCCATGATAAAGGCAGCCAGCACCGCAAACAGGGCTGCCACGGCCGTGCCTGCCAAAATCTCAACATTAAACTCTGTGTTTACGTCTGGTTTTACTCCAACCATTTGCGTAATTTGGTCCAGCCTGAACATGTTGATCAGGTTGCCACTCGAGGTGGCCGAGATCGCGTTCAAAAAAGTCATGGTAAAGACGTGGGCCACGTCAATAAACAACTGGGCAATCAAATTACTAAAATTGATAAAAATAGCTGCAAAAATTAACTTCACCAGGTTCTTTTTCCACTCATACTCTTCGAGACCCAAAATTGTGCCAAAAGCGATTACTAGGAGCGCAACCACAAAGAACATGTTGGCCACATCGCGAACCATTACCCAGCCCAGTTGCACCACGTCAACATCAATATAATTATTGTAGCTAGCAATCGCAATAAAAAAGCGCAAGAAAAACAGACACAAACCAATAGCTAAGTTGGCCATGGCTAACATGATTTGGGCCAGGCCTGTTATTAACCAATTACCGCCTGTTTCAACTGGTCCAGCACTAGCAGGCGTAAACAGAACCACGAGAGTCACACTCACCGCAGACGCAAAAAACGCCCAAGCAAATCGAGATTTGAGCGTGGTTGGCCACACTGCGCGAAGTTTTTGCACCATCAATGCCAAAGCGTGCCGCATGCCAAAAAAATTAGATGACGGTAGTATAGCACATTCTGGTTTTCCGTACTACCACTAACTCAACTTATGCACACTTTTTCAACTTGGCAATATAAAACCCTTCAATATCCTTAGTCGGTGCCAAACGGATGGTTTGTTTAAGTGCTGCTGGAAAAGTTTTACCTTTCCATTCTGCTAGTGTTGGTAACGCGGGTGGCAAAACTGTGTCAATTTTTTCCACCACCACATCGGGAAAACGTTCGAGGAGGCGCGCCACTTGAACTTCGTTTTCTTCGGGTGCAAACGTGCACGTAGAATAAACCAATGTTCCACCTGGCTTTAGGGCTCCCCAGGCCGCAAACAGCAGGCTGCGTTGTTTGAAGGCCATTTCTTTGATTTTGCGCTCACTCCAGTAACCAAAAGTTTTTGGGTCACCTTCGACAAACCGCGCTTCGGCACTGCACGGCGCATCAAGTAAAATTTTATCAAAATAATTGGGGTATTCACGACATAAATCAGCCCCGTGTTCTAGTCGAAGCGAAAACTTCCACTCCGTTTCCCCAGGTTTAACCACCCCATCACCGACCCCCAAAAGTTCCATGTTATGCTTGAGCTTAAAGAAGCGCACTTTGTTATTGTCATTGGCGACTAGCTCACCCTTGCGTCCCATCATCGCCGCAATTTGCGAAGTTTTACTACCAGGGGCAGCGGTTAAATCCAAAACCGTCTCCCCGGCTTGAGGCGCCAATACCAGTGGCGGCACCATACTGGCCAAGCTTTGGATATACAGTTTCCCCTCTACATACGCTGGGGTTTCGGTTAGCTCACGCTTGGTTCGACTGCGGAGCACATAAGCATCGGTATACCAGGGTACGCGTTCTAGTTTAAACCCATCCTGCTGCAAATAGTGCACAAGCTGGTCTGGCTGTTTTTTACCATACTCATCGACCACCACTGGTGTTTTAATTCGATTCAACCGCAAAGTGGTTGGACGAACGGTAAACGTATTGGTTAACTGGGTAGCCAAAGACGGCCCGATCATTTGGTCGAGCCGCTCCACAAAGCCTTCTGGCAAACTTCCACTTGATTTACCACCTTTTTTGGCCTTGGCTTTTCCCATATTACGGACGGCGACGGTTAAGCATGCGTGGAAATGGAATAGTTTCGCGAATATGGTGCACGCCAGTAATCCAGCGGATTGTGCGCTCCAAGCCAATTCCAAAACCACTGTGTTCCACTGAGCCAAACTTGCGAGTATTTAGGTACCACTCGTATTCATCCTTTGGGTAATTGCGGGTCACGATTTCGTTCAACAGCACTTCATAATCGGTTTCGCGCTGGCTACCCCCAATAATTTCACGACCTTCTTCAGGGGCGATCAAGTCAGCGTTGCGGGCGCGTTTTACACCATCCTCATCAGTGTAACTCTTCATGTAGAACGCCTTAACTGCAAATGGATAATCTTCAATAAAAATTGGCAGTTGATACTTGTTACCCAAATAAATTTCTTCTTCGGTAGCCATGTCGTCCAGTGGGTCAACAGTTATGCCATCAGCCGCCAAGATTGCCTTAGCTTCCTTATGCTTAAGGCGCACAAATGGTTCATTAACCAGGCGTTGCAAAATAATGGTGTCGCGTTCCAGGATTTTTAATTCTTCACCACAATTAGTAAGTACATCTTTAACAATACGTTTGACCATGCGCTCCTGCACATCCATGTTGGCGAGCTGATCAGCAAAGGCCATTTCGGCATCCATCATCCAGAGCTCGGACAAGTGATGGCGGGTTTTACTTTTTTCCGCCCGGAACACTGGTCCAAAATCATACACCTTACCAAACGCCATAATCCCTGCTTCGCTATACAACTGACCCGACTGAGTCAAATACATTGGCTCACCATAATAATCGAGCTGGAACAACTGCGTGGTGTCCTCGCAACTAGTTGGCTGTAAAATCGGTGTATCAAAACGCAAAAACCCTTCTTCGTGGAAAAAATTAGTGATCGAAAGGTAAACCTGATTGCGAATGCGCAACACGGCCCACGGTGTCTTGGCACGTAAATACAGGTCGCGATTATCAAACAAAAATTCCGGACCGTGCTCTTTGTGGGCAATTGGATATTCAGGCGCAATTTGCAACACTTCGAGCCCACTTACCTGCAGCTCGTACACATTTTCCTTTTTTGGGTGCTTAGAAACCGCCCCCGTCACCTTGAGCGAAGACTCTTGGGTCAGTTTGGTCGTATTCTCCCACACCTCGGCCGGCACCGAATCTTTGGCCACTACGGCCTGAATAAAGCCAGAACCATCACGAACTTCCAAAAAGGCAATCGAACCTGAGGAACGTGAGTTATATAACCAACCCTGCAGGGTCACAGTTTGGCCCACAAATTGGGCAATTTTGCTAATTTCGGTCACCATAAAATCAAATAAGAATGAAGGTATCCTAGCCCAAAACGTGCCAGAATTCAAGCCCAATTCCGCAAACCAAGTTCAGAGTGGTACTGGGCAAAACTAAAGGTGATTTGGTGAATGGTCTCAGCCTCAAGTGTGGTTGGCGTCCACTCCCCTAGCTTAACCCAATCAGCTTGATACAACCAACTCAATCGGTACACCAAATCAAGCTCGAGCCAAAAAAAATTTTCCTGTTCATGCCAGTCCGCGTGCGCTCCGCACACCAACCCACCACTCGACACCGAAAATCCAACTCGTCGCTGGGGGGGATTTTCGATTGCTTCCCGCATTAGTTCGCTAACTGAACGTGCACAAACCAAACACTGACCGAGTTCAGCCGTAAAACCCAACAAAGCCAGCAACCGCAATACCAAGGCATCCATCGTTAGTTTCGGTACCTCCACGACTTTACTCAAATAAACAAGCCAGTCCTTGAGTAAACTAAAAATTTGTCGGTCTGGTACACGCTCCCCAAGCACATGGTTAGCAAATGCCAACCCTTGACCCAAACAAATGATATGAGGCCAATCGCGCCGCGCCCCGAACGGAGCAACCAATGTCTGAGTTTTAGCTAAATGTAATCGCTCACGCCCTGGAATCAGGGCGCATTCCACCAATGTTCCGGGCTCCACGTGGGCAGACTGTCGACTGGTGATTTTTTTATTACTGCGTGCCAAGGCCTCGACCTTTCCCAATTCATACGCAAACAAAGTCACAACCTCATCAAACTCGCGCACTGGCCGGCGCGCCAGCACAATGGCCTGCATATTAACGCTGGTCCAAGTAGGACTGAAGGATTACCATGGCGGCCTTTTCGTCGCGTGACGCGCCTTCGGTCCCCATGCGCGCGGCTGCGGCGGTAGAAAAACGCTCATCTACAAACTGCACTGGTGCCAAATTTTCTAATTGCGCGCCAATTGCTCGCACTTCACTCACCCAGTCAGTTTCACCAGCCTGCAAATCGAGTGGTAAACCAATCACTACCTGAGTAATTCTTTCTTTGGTAATAATATCGCGCACCTCATCCACACTCCCCACCACCCCAAACGGCAACACAATCCCCAACCCGGGCTCGCACCACGCTAAACCCCAGCGTTTCTTGCCCACGTCAATCGCCAAAATACTCATATTACAGTTCGCTGGGACGACGTGTCACCACTTGTGGTCCATCTTTAGTAATGATAATCGTGTGTTCAAAATGCGCATTCCATTTGCGATCGGTCGGCAGTATGGTCCACTTGTCTGGCCCAATAGTAACTTTATGAGTACCGAGCGTAATCATTGGCTCAATCGCAATCACTACCCCTGGCTGCAGAATCCAAGTTTCCAAATCTGCATCATAATAATTAGGCACACGCGGTTCTTCATGCACAGCGTGACCAACGCCATGACCAACCAAATCACGCACAATGCCGTATTTACCTTGACTATGAACATACTGTTCAATGGCGCGACCAATGTCCGCCACTGTTTTACCAGGTTGCGCAGCCTTAATCCCCATTTCCATGGCTTGATACGTCACCGCGAGCAATTTTTTTATTTCTTCCGAGACTTCGCCAACTGGAATTGTCAAAGCAGTGTCAGTAAAAAAACCTTTTTTGGTCCCGACTGGCGCTGGGTATTGCATCCCAATGTCCAAACTAATAATGTCACCAGATTGAATAATTTTTTCTTTAGTCGCAATACCGTGTACCAATTCTTCGTTACGTGAAAAACAAAGGGTCGAGGGAAAGGCGGGATCACTCCGGTGCGATTTATAACCTTTAAACGCAGGCACGCCGCCAGCAGCACGAATTAAACGTTCTGCTTCAACGTCAATTTCCCAGGCACTAACTCCAGGTTTAACCATGGCCGACAACTGGTCGAGAATTTCGCCCATTATTTTGCCGCCTTCGGCAATCAACTGTAATTCGCCCGGTTTTTTGACATACATACTATTTGGCTAAAGCCTTGGCCACATCTGCCGCCACATGTTCGATGTCTTGGGTTGCATCAACCGTGGCCAACATTTGTAGATTTTCGTAAAAATCAACCATTGGTTTAAGTGCCGCATTACCCTGGTCATGCAAGCGTTCACGAACAACTTCAGGGTCATCGTCAGTGCGTCGTGTTAATGGTGATTGACACTTTGGGCAAGCCATTGCTTGGGCTTCGCCCTCGACTGGATATGGCAAAATATAATTGCACTGACTGCACACCCGACGTTTTGACAAACGTACAATACTTTCTTCGTCAGGCATGGCTAAATGAATTGCCAAAACTTCATTAGCCAAATTTGTTTCATTAAAAAATTCTTGGTAATGCTCGGCCTGTTCAAGTGTACGGATCGCTCCATCCAAAATTACCCCAACGCCGGCGGCGATTTCTTTTTTTACTTCATCAAAAACTAACCGATAAATCAAATTGCTATCAACTAAATGTCCGCTTTTCATGGCCGCGATTTTGGCCTTGTCCGCAGGGTCAGCGTTCGGGTCAGCGTCAAGTCTGCGCAAAAGGACACCAGTCGAAATATGTCGGTGACCAAATTTTTCGGTAATTACATTTGCCTGAGTTCCTTTTCCACTGCCAGGAATCCCCAACAGCACTACGATCTTTTTCATTGCTGTGTAAAAAAATATTTAAACGCATCACGTACGGCCCAGTGGTCATTTTTACTAATTTTTCCCTGGGTGACAAGATGTTGCAAGGTTTGATCGATTTGACGCATTGATACAAAACCGTCACTACCTCGTGTCTGTAAAATAGACTCGGAAATTAAATGTTGTTCCTCGGCCGTAAGGGTCACAAGGTGAGCCCGTGAGACTAAATGATGGACATCTAGTTCAGACAGGGCTCGGGGCTGGCTCGAATATTGGTCCGAGGCGGTCCCAAACAAAAAACTCCAAAAACCCATACCACTTAAAAAATCGCTTAATTTAGCGAATTTATTGGCAATACGCCCTTATCCACGGCAAGCGGAGGCAGTATAGCAGAACCAGCTAAGGTTGACAAATTAGGGTTTTTGGGGTATAATTTTGGGTCCGATTCAACCCGCGGACAGCTTACAACCCACCGTCAGGAGAAAACCGCCATGAACGCTCACAGCAAAATCGCGAACCTTCTGCTCGCCAAGACGGTTGAGTGCTTGGCCGCCAACCCCATGTTGGGCCGTTTTCTGAACGCAATCCAGCTCGGAATGAGTGTGCTGGATCCAACCGAACACCTAGGTTTCATAAGAACGACGATCGAGGCGAGGAAGAATGATTCATCCTCTCCGACCAACCCCGAAATCGTCAAAATCCTCGAGGCGATCCTCCAGGAGGCGACACAGGAACCTGTGGCACTACCCCCCCAAACAGCCACATCCGCCACTGGGGCACCGCATCCGCCCGGTCACCACTCCCCAGAGCCCAAAAAGGCCGAGGCGGGGCATGGTGACCATCACGGGGATCACCACAGCGAACCACCCAAACCACCAGCTCACCATCGTGAGGCCGCGCAGCTGTTCACCACCCTGTTGTGCTGCCTCAGCACGATCTGGTGGGAACCGTGGTTGGCACTCAGCGGACTCACGGCGACCGTCTTGGTCGCGTGGTTTCTTCGTGAGGATGGACCCCGGGACGAACAACCCAGCCAAGGAGTAATCGGGATGCGAATCTCCAACAGCTTCTTCATGGCCTTCATGGCCGTGCGGGCGCTGTGTAGTGAGAACCCTGTCCACAAATTCCTGACGCTAGCCCTGACTACCGCCTTTCTGTGGGTCGTATTCTACTTCCCACGCCGCACCGCAAAAACTCCGAAAACCTCATCATCCAGTGACGAGAAAGCGAAGAAGAAGGCGGATGCGGCCAAAAAGGCACAGCAATTGGCTGATCTACGCGATCGAGCCCGGGCACTGGACAATACGTTGGTCGCAATTACGATGTTTCGTTACTTCGTGATCGTGGTCACGCTTGTCGCGAGCATCTGGGTCGGTGTCGCCGTGTACTGGTTTCTCGGCGTGGTTGTGTCCATCCTCGGCGGATTCGTAACCTACGCGCTGCTGAAATACCACGAGACAGTGTTCATTGAACACACCGAGTGGTTACACGAGAACCACAAACACAGCGGCAGTCACCACTGACGGACCCTGCCAGACAGGGCGGCCCCACGGCCGCTGTCTGCCGCAG
>CAYMID010000033.1:0-7223 GCA_964390625.1 uncultured Gammaproteobacteria bacterium
ATGGCCCCATTTTATTTGTTACAAATTGCCCTGACACTAGTGTCAACGTATGTGCTGGCAATGTTTGTGTATTATTTAAAAATGGCTGGGGTTGGGTTTCACGCGTACGGAGTGGCTGGCTGGGTTTGGTTGGGTTTTATTGCGCCAACGCAAGTTGCCGCAGTGATCTGGGGTAATACCAAAAGAAAATTTTGGGGTAAACAGATTTTTGTCATGATTAGTTACCAATTGGTCGGTTTGATGATGGCCGCCTTTATTTTATCACGTTAATTTTAATTGTTTGCTTATGTCCAAGCGTAATAAAATCATTTATTGGATTGCCACTCTGTGGTTGTCGTTGGGGATGGTGTCGAGCGGTCTCATTCAGTTGCTGCATAATCAAATGGAAGTAGACGCAATGGCGCACTTGGGCTATCCGGTTTATTTCTTGACCATCATTGGGGTGTGGAAATTGTTGGGCGTGGTGGCGATTTTGGTACCCAAGTATCCTCTCCTTAAAGAATGGGCGTACGCTGGCTTTTTCTTTACCATGACTGGCGCTTTGGCATCGTACATTGGTGTTGGTGATCCGATTGGGCAAATGTTCCCAGCCGTGTTGCTGATTACTTTGACCGTTGTTTCGTGGTACTTCCGTCCGGCCAATCGCAAGCTCGCTTAATTTTTGAAAATTGCCGTATGCGTAGCCCCCTTGTACCTAGTTTGTGGTTTAGTGCCACCGGTGACACCATGTCTGAAATTGTTGGGTATTATCGCAATGTGTTTGGTGATTCATTTGAACAAGGGACGATTGTTGATCTAGGTGAAACGCCGAGTGGAAAAACCGAAACGTGTGAGGTTAATATTCAAGGACAGAAATATTCGTTCATGTGTACTACCGAAAAACACGCGGAATTCAATGACGCGTTTGCGCTTACGATTAATTGCGCTGACCAAGCCGAAATTGACCGTTTTTGGAATTATTTTACCAAAGATGGGCAGGAAGTTCAGTGTGGTTGGTGTATCGACAAGTATGGTTTGCGATGGCAAGTTTTGCCCGAGAATTTTAACGAATTAATGGCACGACCAAATGCCTGGCAGGTGATGATGGGGCAAAAGAAAATTGTGATTGCTGAATACTAGCCTATGTCACACTACGAACATACGCAGGTTAGTACATTGAATTTCGTAATTACGGCGGTGTTTGGTGTGTTGGTAGTGTGGGCACAGTTGTCTGCGCGGGCCGAAGCGCCCTCGGTTGATTCGGGCACCAATTTGTTGGTTACTGCAGTGATGGTCTTGGTTGTATTTATTGTGGCATCGTTTGCTCGCTTAACGGTTGTAGTCAACGAGACCACCTTGCGTCTCCACTTTGGGTGGGGGATTTTTCGTAAACAAATTAATCTTGCGGAAGTAGTAACGGCTACAGTGGTCAAGAATCATTGGTACTATGGTGGGGGGATCCGTTACTGGCTGTGGCCAAAGATGTGGATTTATAATGTAGCCGGTTTGAATGCGGTTGAATTAACCATGAAAAATGGTCGAGTATACCGTGTAGGAACAGATGAACCAGAGGCACTTGTGACGGTAATTAACCAAATAATTAAATCTTAAATATTTGGGGTATGAAAAAACTATTGAGTATTTCTTCCTGGATTGTGATGATTATTGGTGTGGTATCCGTGTGTGCTGGTGCATGGGGAATTTGGTTTACCTACCAAAATGTCGTGCGGGAAAAAATTGTTACCCCAACTGATGCGCTTATACCTGAACAGCCAGTACGTGGACCATTGACGCTTAAAGCGCAGACTGAAATTATTCGCGAACACACTCTTAAAACTACAGGGGGCAAAACTTTTGCCGAAATGCCAAGACAGATAGAAAAAATTAGCGAAGATGGCAAATCGACAATGGTCCCGAATGCCGCACGAGACATTTGGATTACGGCAACCACACTCACCACTGCACTTAATTTGGCGATTCTAGCCTATGCGTTTTCTGGCGTGTTAATCGTTTTTGGGGGTTTATTTTTCGGAGTTGGTCTCTTGCTGTTTACGATAAACAAGGTCAAAAAAATTAATTAAAAAACCGCCGTGGCGGAATAAAGATGAGAAGTGGATGGAGGGGCAGTGTGCGATAACCGGGGAGTATACCGCACACTACCAAGCAGTATGTCTTTAGAGGGGGTTGCTGTGGAGACTCACTGCATCTAAAGACTATAGTACAAACCTGATTTTGTCAACTCGTATGGTCTAAAATTTGTTATATGATACAGAGATTGATCGTGCTGGGTATGGTGATACTGGCTGGCGTTGGTTGTACAAAAATCGTGGTCGAGACAAACACAGAAGTAGTACCAATTACAACTCAAGCTAATAAACCAATTAACCAAAAACCTATGAACGCAATTTTACACACTAGCCTGGGCGATATCACAATTGAACTTAGTGATGCGACCCCAAATACGGTTGCGAATTTTGTTAAGCTGGCGCAGAGTGGTTATTATGATGGAACCAAATTCCACCGGGTGATTGAGGGCTTTATGAACCAGGGTGGTGATCCGTTGTCAAAAGATGATAGTAAGTCTCAACTGTGGGGTACAGGCGGTCCAGGGTACACCTTTGCTGATGAAATTAAGTCAACCAACCGCAATGACAAGGGCACCATTTCGATGGCCAATGCTGGCCCAAACACCAATGGTAGTCAATTCTTTTTAAATGTTGCTGCTAATAATTTTCTGGACACCAAGCATACGGTGTTTGGTAAAGTAACGGCTGGTTACGATGTGGTTGAAGCGATCAATCAGGTGCCAACCGGTGCTGGCGACAGACCTGTTAGCCCAGTTACCATCACTCGCATTACGTTACAGTAGATTATGAGCATGACATTTTTGCTAGGGGGATTCGCTGCGGTGGTTGGGGTGTGGTTAATTTTGGTTTTTAATTCGCTCATAACCAAACGAAATCAGGTCAAAAACGCGTGGTCAGATATTGATGTGCAGCTTAAAAAACGCCATGATTTGATTCCAAATTTAGTGGCAGCGGTGCAGGGGTATAAAAATTACGAAGCGGCTTTGCTGGAAAGCGTAACTCAGGCTCGGGCTACGGCTATGGCGGTAGGCTCGCACAATGTCGCTGGTTTGGCTACAGCCGAAACTGCTTTGAGTCTGGCGGTACGTGGTTTGCTGGTCGCGGTCGAAAAATATCCTGATCTAAAGGCCTCGGGGAGTTTTTTGAAACTGCAAGCAGAATTAGCAGCCGTGGAAAATGATTTAGAATCAGCACGACGATATTACAACGCTACTGTCCGTGAATTTAATAGCGCGGGGCAAGTTTTTCCCACCACTATAGTGGCGCGGGTGTTGGGTTTTAGGTCCGCAGATTTTTTTGCGGCCGAGGCCAGTGAACGCACGGCTAGTGTGGTAACCCTATAATATGAAACGACTGTGGCTGGTGGCGGCAATTGTGGTCAGCGTGTTTGGGTTAAAGCTGGCAGCGTGGGCAGCGTCAACAGAAATGATTCGTGATTTTACCGTGAGTGCACATGTGAATCAGGACAGCAGTGTGATGGTACAAGAAACCATCACCTATGATTTTGGTGTGGCCGAAAAGCACGGTATTTTCCGAACTATTCCACTCGCTGGACCAACCAAATACGACTTACAGATTGAGGTGCAACAGGTGGTCGATGAACAGGGTCAGAATATTCCGTTCACACAAAGCAGTGGTGATGCGCTTACGGTTAAAATTGGCGAAGCTAATCGTGTGATTACTGGTGTTCATACGTATGCAATTTCGTACCGCGTTGACAATGCTTTGGCACACTACGATGATCACACCGAGTGGTATTGGAATGTAATGGGTAATCAATGGCCAGTTCCAATTACCAACGCTAAAGCAGTGGTAACGTGGGCTACTGGGACTTTGCAAAACGCGATGTGTTATACGGGTGCGGAAGGTAGCACCGAACAAGCCTGTGACGTGGCTATGAATACGAATGAAGCCGTATTTACGGCCTCGCGCTCATTTGAGGTAGGCGAAGGACTAACCATTGTTTTGGGTTGGCCACGTGGAATTTTCGCCACTTCGTACGTCGATAATTCACTGAGTCTCGAGGATTGGCGGGTGATCGCAGTTTTAGTTTCAGTGGCCGTTGGTCTTATTGTTTTAACAATAATTCCGATTATAAACAGAATGCGAAAATACAAACCAAAAATTCCACGGGCGCTTAAACGCCAACCACTTGTAGTCGAGTATAATCCACCGGCAGATTTGCGCCCAATCGAAGTCGGTGCGTTGGTTGACCGAACAGTAGATGTAGGTGATATTTCGGCCGTAATTATGGATTTGGCCGTGCGTGGTTACCTGAAAATTCGCTACACCGAAACCAAAGGTTTGTTTGGTAATACCAAAAAAGATTTTACATTGGTTCGTGTGGCCGACGCCGCCGGGCTCACAGACGTCGCTAGTGTGACTATGTTTAATTTCTTGTTCCAGGAACGTTCCGAAGTTGCTTTGAGTGCGTTAGAAAAAGAGCGTAAGGCCTTTGAAAAAATAATTAATACCATTAAAAATGATGTACCAGATGCGCTGCGGACGGCTGGGTATTATGATCAAACCACCAAGGCAAAAAGCAAACGGTATGCGATTATAATGGTTTCATTATTTGGATTGGCGTTTGTAGTTGGCGCAGCTGGCTTAGATTTTTTGTTGGTGCCGTTGGTGGCTGCTTTTATCATTTTAATTTTTGTATTGCGTTATTTAGATGAAAAATTATCCCCGTTAGGTTTGCAAACTTTGGGTAAAATTTTGGGTTTCCGTGAATTTTTAGTTATGACCGAAACAGACCGTTTGCGCATTTTGAATGCACCCGAAGTCAAACCAGAAATTTTCGAAAAATGGTTGGCCTACGCCATGGTGCTCGGTGCCGAAAAACAGTGGGCCAGTAAATTTGAACATTTATACCAACAAACCCCCGTGTGGTACGAGGGTCCGGTTGGTGCGCAGTATTCCACCACGGCGTTTGTCAATCAGATGCAACTATTTGGCCAGAATTTTAACCACGCGGTAAATGTAGCAGCGCCACGCTCGGCCAGTGGTTTTTCGGGTGGTTCGTCAGGTGGCGGGTTTGGTGGAGGAGGTGGCGGAAGTTGGTAATTAAACAGTCACGAATAATTCGCTTTCCGGTACGCGGAATTTTGGGTGAGCTGGGCCAGCCGCACGGTAGCCGATGGCCAAGTAGGCTAGGGGACGAATGTGGTCAGGGAGTTTAAGAATGGTAGCGGCAGCAGTTGGGTCAAAGCCTTCCATTGGGCACGAATCAAGACCAAGCTCGGCGCAGGCGGCTAAGCCAAAACCCAAAGCAATATAGGCTTGGCGCGCAGACCAGGCCAAGGCAGTGGTGGCGTCGGACGAGCGTGCTGCGGCTGTGCCCATGACTAAGCTTTCGAGTGGAGCCAGAGCCGCGCGTTTGGCCGCGTCACCTTCGCTAATGTATTGCATCATCAATTCACCCTGAGCCTGCAAATCACTGCGGCCGCAGAAGACCAAAAAATGCGAAGCCTCGGTAACTTGTGGTTGTCCGTACGAAATTTCGCGCAGTTCCGCGCGCACGGCTGGATCAACGATTTCGTAAATGGTGTAGGCCTGCAAGCCAGACGAGGCTGGGGCAAAGCGGATCGCGTTGCGCACCGTGGCCATATCAGCCTCACTAACTTTTTGGCTAGGGTCGAATTGCTTGGTAGCAAAGCGCCACTGTAAATTACCCAAAAAACTTTTTTCCATACGAAAGCATTAAAAATGAAAGAAACTGACACTTTACTTTGTAAAGTAAACGTGGTACGCTTAGTGTAATCTGTTTATGTCTAAGCGTCAAGCATCAACAACGTGCCCAGTGGCCGCAGTGGCGGCAATTTTGTCCGATGCGTGGACTATGCTTATTATCCGTGATTTATTACGTGGTGGCCAGAGATTTGGTACGCTTAGTGAATCACTGGAAGGTATTAGTACGCGCACCCTCACGCTTAAACTCAAGCATTTAAGCGCGGTTGGGATTGTGACCAAAAAGGATTTGTTGTATGTGCTAACTCCACAGGGGCGCAAATTGGGCCGTATTATCCACGCCATGGCGGCGTATGGTGAACAATATTTATAATTTTATGAGTACCAAAAAATTGTTAGTCGCGGGGATTGGTGGGGTCGCAGTGGTTGGGGTGGGAATTTTTATGTATGTGTCGCGACCACTGGCTGCACCCAGTACTAATTCGGCCGCACCAGGCACAGCCAGTGGTGTTGCGGCGACAGCTGGAGAAATGGTGTTTACGATTGACGCAGCGCGCTCCGAGGCTAAATACGAAATTGACGAAACATTGGGCGGAAATCCAGTACACGTGGTCGGAACAACCAAAGATGTGAGTGGGCAAATTGTGGTAAACACGGCTAACCCAATGGCATCTAAGGTTGGTCCAATTTCTGTTAATGCCCGCACTTTTAAAACCGATAGTGATCGTCGCGACAACACAGTGGGGCGCGCGATTCTAAAGTCCGAGGAATCAGCCAATGAATTTATTACCTTTAGTTTAGTTAAGTGGTTTGAATTGCCCGAGAAAATCGAAGAGGGGAAAGAATTTCCGTTTAGTGTGATTGGTAATGTGACGATTGCGGGCAAAACTCAAGAGGTAGCATTCAATGGCACGGCCACCAAAACTGGGACAACGTTGGTCGGGAAGATTGAATCAGTGATTGCGTACGAAGATTTTGGTTTAACTATTCCTAAGTTACCATTTCTGGCCTGGGTGGATAACAAAGTGGCCATTTCGGTAAACTTTACGGCGGTAGCTCAGTAAAATTACGTCAAATCTGCTAAGCCAAAAAATCAAACCTATTGGCGGATTCGTTGCGAAAAATCTGGTGCGTCGGCGTATTGCGCGGCGCGGGCATTGATATTAAATTTCTGGCGCGCTTGCTCAAAAGGCAAGTCAGTATTGATTAAACCCAAATCATAAATCGTCCTGTCCGCATTGGCGGGCAAAATTTCGGTGAGGCTCCACGGAATGCGCGCCGGTGAAATTTCATTCACGTGGTCCGCAATATTGGTCGTACAATTATTCAGCAAGGTGTGGTAATACTCTGGCTCGGCCGCGGTCTTTTGCGCCCGCGCTAACATTGATTCAAACAAGGCGCGCGCCTTGGCTGGCGTGGTTTTAATTGGATACAAAAATACTTGGTCATGGCGGTAATTGCTGCGCA
>CAYMID010000034.1:0-4706 GCA_964390625.1 uncultured Gammaproteobacteria bacterium
AGCAGGACTGCTATAGTAGGCACGCTTAACTTAGCCATTTTTTATTTTTACTTTAGTCAAGCGCCAGTCGTGTCTATGAAAAATTACGAGATGCTCGCCGTTCTCCCCGGCACCCTTACCGAAACCGAAGTCGCCCCATTGGTGGCCAGTCTTAAGGAATTGGTAGAAAAATCTGGGGGTACTGACATCCAAGCTCATGACATGGGCAAGAGTCGCTTGGCCTACCCAGTTAACCACATTCGTTACGGGTATTTCTCCCTGATTCGCTTCCAGGCTCCGACTGAAAAAATGGCTGAACTCAAAAAACGCGTTGATTTGAGTGGTTTATCTCTTCGTACTGTAATTACGGCCTACGACAAGGAAACGGCCACTGACCCAAGTAAGCTTAACTTGACTCCGATTGCTAACGTAGTGGGTGGTCCGGATGGGGAAACCCCAACCCGTGAAACCCGCCGCGAAGCTGCTCCAGTCGTTGGCCGCAAGCCAGCCGCTGACGAGACTCCGGTAACCACCGAGACTCCAGCTAATGTAACGGATATCGAGGAAAAGCTTGACCAGATCCTTGAAAAGGACTTGGACAAGGTCTAAAGTACCAGTATTAAACGAAGGACTGCAGAGCGCAGGGAGCAATCCCACAGTCCGGGTTTAAGAGCAGCCTTTGGCTGTGATTTATCCTTTACAATAAAGCCCATATGGACTTAAACCGCGCTACAATTATTGGCCGTGTCACCCGTGATCCAGAAATGCGTACAACGCCTTCGGGTCAAACGGTTACCACCCTGTCGGTGGCAACCAACCGGGCCTGGACAGACAACGCTGGGGTCAAGCAGGAACGGAGTGAATTCCATAACTGCGTGCTCTGGGGAAAGTTGGCCGAAATTGCCAGTCAGTACGTAAATAAAGGACGCCGCGTCTATGTCGAAGGTCGTATCGAGACCCGCGATTGGACTGGCCAAGACGGGGTCAAGCGTTACCGCACCGAAATCGTCGCCGAGAATATGATTATGCTCGACGGACCAAAGGGTGCTGGTGGCCCAAACACTGGCCCAAGTAGTTCAACTTCGCAACCACCAGAAGTGGTCGAAGAAGAAATCAAAGTTGAAGATATTCCATTTTAAACCCCTTATAAGTATTTAACAGAACTATGGCTAAGGACATGAAAAAAAACAAGCCAAAGCGTTGCTACTACTGCATTAACCGCGAGGCTACGATTGATTATAAAGATGTGCAAACTTTGCGCCGCTTTATTTCTTCGTTCATGAAGATCGCCCCTCGTCGTCGCAGTGGTCTCTGTGCTGCTGACCAGCGCCGCGTGGCCAAGGCAATCAAGCAGGCTCGCATTGCTGGCTTGCTCGCATTTGTAGCTCGCTAATTAATTGTCCAGCCTACTTCGCAAAACCTCCCGCCTGGGAGGTTTTTTGTTTTGCAATGTAAAATATGGTATACTGGCGGCATTGATTTTTTCTTATGCCAACTACGCACGTGCGTAAAGGAGTGATTACAGTTGCGGGCCTGGGAACTCGTTTTTTGCCAGCCACCAAAGCCATGCCAAAAGAAATGCTACCGGTTTTGGATAAACCGGTTGTGCAGTATATTGTGGAAGAAATGGTTGCCAGTGGCATTACTGAAATTATTTTTGTGACCAGTGCCCTCAAACGTCCAATTGAGGATCATTTTGATCGTGATAAAGATTTCGAAAATTATCTGCGGGCCAAAGGTAAGTACGACAAAATCCAGCCATTGGTAGTACTCAGTGAAAAAGTGCGTTTTTTCTATACTCGTCAGCCAGAACCATTGGGTAATGGTCATGCACTGCTGTGTGCGCGCGAGTTTATTGGTGATGAACCATTTGCTTTTTCCGATGGCGATAGTGTAATTGATTCCAAAACCCCAGTTATTAAGCAGCTGGTAAAAGTATTTGCCCAAACCAAAGCCTCGGTAATTGGTGTGCAAAAAATTACGGACCGCCAGGCAATGACAAAATACGGTAACGTATACGGAACATTAACTAAAACCAAACAGACATACCGCGTTAAAGAACTGCGCGAAAAGCCAGCCTTGAACGAAACATCTCCAGAAGGTTTAATCGTCGGCGGTATGCGTTACATTTTGACCAAAGATATTTGGCCATTGTTGGCCGAGCAGGGGCATGGTCGGGATAACGAAATTTGGGTTGCCGATGCGGTCAACAAGTTGGCTCGAAAAAAAACACTGTATGCCTACGAATATGAGGGTATCTATTTTGATACTGGTGATAAGCTAGCCTTACTTAAAACCGCTCTCCACTTTGCCTTCAAGGATCCAGCCATGGCGGCAGAGGTGCGTACTTTTTTGCAGAATAAAGTATGAGATTTAGCAATAAACCTAGAGTAATGCTTTTGGGGCTGGCTGTTTTTTTGGGATTTATTTTAGCTAATCCGGCTTTGGCTATAGATCAAGTAAGCTGTGTTTGTACATTTAAATTTAATTTTCTAACAGAAAAAGGTGAGAGTTGCGCCAACGACAACGCGTGTCTCGCTAGTGGATCCGATTTAACCTTCAGTACGATCACTGCGACAAATGAAACTAATGGTTCTCAGAGTTTTGAATTTGGTCCCTACAAACAGGGGGATACTTTTGGAGTTTCGGTGGCGGCAAAAATTATGGGAAAACTATCAAACATAAGTTTTTATGACGATGGTTCGGTGGATATTCAACAGGGTGCAGGAGGTGTTTCGGGTTATACTTTTAAAAAAGCGGCACTTGATAAAAAATTTCCCGGGATTAAAGTGGTTCAGATTAGCGGCGCCTCTGACTGGAGTTTGAATTTAAATGAATCGCCAACCTGTATCCCAGCTAGCCAGCAAAGTGGCGCATATGCTTTTTCGGTAAACAACGGTAGATATCTACCTTTTTCAATATCGTGTAGTGACAAAACAAATCAAGACACAGCTGGACAAACAGGTACAGGTTCAGCTATCCCAAAAAACAAATCGGAAAACGACGCAACGATGCAACTTGCAAAAACAGAACTCAATCGTATTGGGACAACGGACATTCGGGTTTTTTTGGGCGAAGCGGTAAAAATTTTGATGGGAGTGATGGGAAGTATCGCCCTCGCTATGTTTGTCTACGCAGGCTTCTTGTGGATGGTTTCGGGCACAATGGATAGTGTGGAAAAAGCCCGCAGTATTTTGGTCTGGAGTTCAATGGGCATGGTGATTATTTTTGCCAGCTATGCCTTGGTACAGCTTATTTTTGCCACGTTCTAATATGAATTGGCTTAAAAAAAGTTCAGTTTTAGTTCTGGCCCTGCTAACCGGTGGTTTGGGCTGCTCTGGTTTGAGTGCGGCCGAAAAAGCGCAGGTTAAAGCGATCACTTTGAATTATTGGACAGTGTTTGGAGACGTCGATGCACTTCAAAAATTAGCCGCGCAGTACAAGCAGCAGCGTCCATATGTAACCATTAATATTCGTCAGGTGCGGTATGACGAAATGGACAAATTGTTTACCAATGCCTTGGCCGACGATGTCCAGCCAGATATTATTTCGGTCCACTCGCGTTTGCTAAAGCACTATCAGGCACGTCTGGCGCCAATGCCAGCTCAGGTGAAAGTGTCTAGACTTACTCAGACGGGTGGACTAAAAAAGGAGTTACAGGTTTCCACCGATGTGTTTGCAATGCCAACGGCGGGTACGATCAAGCAAAGTTATGTAAGCGCCGTAGGTAACGATGCAATTAGTGGTAGCCAGGTATACGGATTGCCACTTTCCATTGATACTCTAGCCATTTATTACAACAAAGATCTCCTTGATAAAGCTGGTGTGGCCGAACCACCCAAAACGTGGGATGAATTTTTGGCTGCAGCTAAGGGCGGAACACGATATGACCGCGATGGCAAAATTATACAATCAGGGGTAGCCATGGGAACTGGCAAAAATATTGATAATTCGTTTGATATTTTGTCCGTTCTTATGATGCAGAACGGAGTAACCATGTCTGGTGGCGGGAGAGTTTCGTTTGCAGATGGAGTTGATAAGGCGGGTCCAATGCATCCGGCCATGCAAGCTTTGGATTTTTACACCAACTTTGCGCGTCCAGCTACCGATGCCTATTCGTGGAATGATAGCTTTGCCAATGCTTTTGAATCGTTTGTGCGTGGCCAAAGTGTGTTTTATGTCGGTTTTGCCTACGATTACAATCGTATCAAGTCGCGCGCACCCGAAATGAATTTGGATGCAATTCCGCTGCCACAGCTAGCTCCAGATTCACCAGTAAACGTGGCCAATTTCTGGCTCGAGAGCGTGGTAAAGAAGTCAAAACACCAAAACGAAGCCTGGGATTTTATTCGTTTTATGAGTCAGCCTGATACGTTATTAGCGTATAATAATCGTACACTCCGTTTGTCACCGCTGCGTTCGCAAATCAAAGACCAGGAGAAAGATCCACGCCTGACGCCGTTTACTAGACATCTTTTGGTAGCCAAAAGTTGGTACAATGGCCAGGATTGGGAGGCTGCACGCCGAGCCTTTGATGATTTAGTGACTGGTTATATATTACCGCCAGCCGATGATAAAGATCCAATCGAACGAAATACCCGTCTGCTTACCACGGCTGCTCAGGTGATTCAACAAACTTTTTAGTATGCGTATGAGCATTTTTTTGCAAAAGAAAATTTGGGTGTTCGTGTTTGTTTTCTTTGCGACGTTTTTTTTGCCAGGGTTGG
>CAYMID010000034.1:4806-7079 GCA_964390625.1 uncultured Gammaproteobacteria bacterium
GGCTCTGATAATGGAATAAATTACTCCATTACCTGTTCCCTTGGTGCTAAAACTCCAGCCAGCGGCATCACCAAAAAATATTTAGAGGGGCAATACGGGGTTCCAGATGGTTACAAAGGTCCTTTGCCCGCCTGCGCCTTTTCGGGCACTTGTCGAAAAACGAATGATCTATTGGAATTACTTATAAATATCGCCAAGTTTCTGTTTTCGATTATTGGTGTAGTGGCCTTTGCCGCCTTTGTGTATGGCGGATTTATGATGATTTTCTCATTTGGCAATTCGGACAAGGTTGGTCAAGGTAAAGATGCCATGGTGGCAGCGGTAGTCGGATTGATTATTGCTTTTGGCGCCTACATGATCATTAATTTCATCCTGGACACCCTCCAGGTTACCTCGGAATTCAGGGGGATCACTAATTAATCGTATGCGTTTGTTTTTTGCAACCATAGCGGTCATGCTGATTAGTTTTTTGTCACCAACACTAGTATTGGCAGAGACGTGTTTACCGACGAGCGTGACACCTGCAAATTTAAGTAAATGCGCCGCCATAACCGACAAAAATAAGTGTAGTGGGGAGTGCTATTGGTCTCAGGTAAACGTACCAGAACAGGCAAAAACTCCAGCAAAAGACAAGGACAAAATTTATCTGGATAATCCTCTTGGTAAAACCACCGAGATAAGCACAATTGTCGGCAAGGCAATTGGGTCAGCCATGGGCATAATGGGTTCGCTCGCTTTAGTCGTGTTTGTGTATGGTGGCTTCCGTTGGTTAACCGCTGCGGGAAATTCTGAAAGTATTGAAGCTGGAACAGGTGCCATGGTCTGGGCGACTATTGGTATCTTTATCATTTTTTCCAGCTATGCTATACTACAGCTGGTCTTTAACGCCATTGGCGCTAAATAACTTTACTCTTAACTGAAGGGAGGTGATACGAATGTCTTGGTTACACAAAATTGTTAAGCACCGCCAGGTTTTGACTTTGGTGGCTGCAGTAGTAATGGGTTTGGTGCTCGCACCATCCTTGAGTATGGCCGCCTCGTCGACTGATACTTTTGGTTTAAAGCCTCTTGATACCGAATTGCAGGGTACGCTGGGTAACAGCGACCTCCGCACGACCGTAGCTCGTCTTATCAACGTCGCTTTGAGTCTCTTGGGCGTCATCGCCGTGGTGATCATCCTCGCGGGTGGTTTCAAATGGATGACAGCTGGTGGCAACGACGATAAAGTTGCTGAAGCTCGCAAGATGATTTTCTCGGGCGTGATCGGTTTGGCAATCATTTTGTCATCGTGGGCCATTGCTCTGTTCGTTCTCAATCGTTTGCGCGATGCGACTACTTCAGGCAATATTCCAACAGGTCTCGACACCGAATAAAAACTGCAGGCCGGGCAGCTTTCCAAACCCATACGTATTTTGGAGAGCTGCCCCGGGCCTGGGTTTGACTAGTAATGCGTGGTTTTGACTAGGCATTAACAGTTAAATTTATCTGATATGAAAAAAAGCCTGTGGGCCGTAGTTACGGGGCTCAGCGCGCTGGCCGTTATTCTCACTGGTTGGGTGTTACCACAACCAACATTGGCCGTGGCTGAATGTGGTGTCAATGATCCACTTGGCCTTGACTGCGCTGCTTCAACCGGTTTAACCAATCAAGACCCGCGTTTAGTGGTGGGTCGTATTATTAATGTCTCTTTAACGTTATTGGGGACCATTGCAGTAGCTCTGATTGTGTACGCTGGCTTCTTGTGGATGACCGCAGCGGGTAATGATGACCAAATTAGTAAAGCTCGCAGCATTATCACGGCAGCCGTGATTGGGTTAGTAATTATCCTTTCCGCGTACGCCATTACCAACTTTATCATTGGTAATATTTACAAGGCGACCACCACGCAGACCTATCCGTAATTGTTTCTCTATGAAAACCTGGCAAAAGTTATTGACCGAGCTCGCTGTTGGCCTAACTGCAGTGACAGCTTTGGTGCTGCCCCAGGTTGGCTTGGCGGTTGATCAACCAGCCGATAAATATGGCCTAAAGGCAACCGCCGGTGCTGCCGAGATTCCTACTGACAAAAATATTCAGACAATTATTGGTAACGTGATTGGGACCGCCCTGTCCATGATCTCGGTGTTGTTTTTCGCCCTCATGTTATACGCTGGGATCAAGTGGATGCTGGCCCGTGGTGATAGCGAGGAAGCACGTAAGGCCCTGGACACCATTATCGCCGCTATCATCGGTATGCTCGTGGTGTTGGGTTCATACGCCATTACCAACTTTGT
>CAYMID010000035.1:0-6860 GCA_964390625.1 uncultured Gammaproteobacteria bacterium
TCTCCTCTCCCGAAATTCAAGGTTTGAATGTCGAGAGCGGCTGACGTTGTTTTTGGTTTTGTCTGCACGCTCGTGCCCCCAAGCACCCCCCCGCTGGTCGTGCAGCTTAGGTTTTCTCAGTGGACTCCTCCTCTGTGGTTTCACGTTGCCGTTCCCGTTGTTCACGCTCTTGGATCAGACGCTTCCCGCGGACTATGTTGCCTCCGATCAAGAATCCAAAAATGAAAAACAATAACGTAAACAACTTGGTGATATTCATGCGCACTTCCTCAGGATAGCTGTCCATTTCGAGGTACGCGGTGACCAAGCAACTGAGGGCAAAGAGCAGTCCCCACAGGCTGCAGAATAGAAGCTTCATCCCCATGGTCTGGGGATCTTTGAGTCGTTGAATCAGTGTCATTGAGATACCTCCGTGCTTTTTTGTATCATTTTTTTAGTGTCTGGTCAAGCCTTGTTTTGCGCCACTGGAACTCGTATACTATAGTAGAGATTTATATCTTTATGTCTGACCTAACCAAACGCGTGGACCGCCTCCGCGCCCAAATCAATGACCTACGCTATCGCTACCATGTTTTGAATGATCCCGAAGTGACGGACGCAATGTACGACGGCCTCATGGATGAACTCAAAAAAATTGAAGCCGAGCATCCGGATTTGGTAACACCGGATTCGCCAACGCAGCGGGTGGCAGGGAAGCCAGCGGATAAATTTGCTAAAATTACGCACGTGGTGCCACAGTGGTCATTTAATGATGCCTTTGATGAGAATGATATTCGTGAGTGGCAGGAACGGATTTTAAAAATACTCGAGAAAAGTGAGGGCAAGCGGCCGACAGACATCTCGTATGTGTGCGAGTTGAAAATTGATGGCTTGCACATGGTTTTGACCTATGCCAATGGGCGTTTGGTCAATGGTGCTACGCGCGGCGATGGTGCGGTGGGCGAGGATGTGACGCAGAACGTGCGTACAATTCAAAGTGTGCCACTCACGTTGCACAAGCCAGTGTCAATTGTAGCCGAAGGCGAAGTGTGGTTGTCAGCCAAAATGCTGGACGCAATTAATAAAGAACGCGAGGCCAATGGCGAAGCGTTATTTGCGAACCCACGCAATGCGGCCGCTGGTGCAATTCGCCAGCTCGATGCGTCGATTGTGGCTAAGCGCAAATTAGCCCTGACCGCATATGATATTTCATTGGTCACAAACGGGGCACTTAAGCTCGACACGCAGGCAGAAGAATTGCAAACCCTCAAGGAATTAGGTTTTAAAACCGATACGCACTGGCGCGAAGTCAAAACAATTGCCGAGATCATGCAATTTTGGCATGAGTGGCAACAGAAAAAAACTACCCAAGATTTTTGGATCGATGGCGTGGTTATCAAAGTGAATCAAAAAAAATATCAAGACGCCCTTGGTTTTACGGGCAAAGCGCCGCGCTGGGCGATTGCGTTTAAGTTTCCGGCCGAGCAGGGGACGACGCGTATTATCGATGTGTATGTGCAGGTTGGACGCACAGGTGCGCTTACCCCAGTGGCCCTGATGGAACCAGTTAAATTGGCTGGTACAACTGTAACGCACGCGACCCTGCATAATTTTGAAGAAATTGAACGTCTCGGCGTACGCATTGGCGACACTGTAGTCGTGGAAAAAGCGGGCGATATTATTCCCAAAGTGGTACGCGTGCTCGACAAAATGCGCACTGGCAGTGAGAAAAAAATCAAAGAACCTACCAAGTGCCCGATTTGTGGATCGGGCGTTACTCGCCAGGATACGGCTGATAAGAAGCAGGTTAAATCAGTGGCGTTGTTTTGCGTAAACCCAAAATGTTTTGCCCAAGAATTAGAACGCTTAATTCACTTTGTGTCCAAGCGTGCGTTTGATATTGATGGTTTGGGCGAGAAAATTGTGGAGCAGTTAATGCAAGAGGGTTTGGTAAAAAACGCAGCCGACTTTTTTACTCTCACACAGGGAGACATTGAGCCGCTCGAACGTTTTGCGGAAAAATCGGCCGAGAATTTAATTAATTCCATTGCCGCCGCTCGGACGATTTCGCTCGCGCGCTTTGTGTACGCGCTTGGTATTCGTCACGTGGGCGAAGAAACGGCCATTCGTTTGGCCGAACATTTTGGCGAGCTTAAAAAAATTCAGCACGCTTCACTCGAGGCTTTGCAGGCCGTGCCAGACATTGGTCCGCGCGTAGCCGAATCAATTGTGGAATATTTTGCTGACCAGGCGAATCAGGATTTAATTGCTGATTTGCAAGCGCATGGGGTTAAAGTGGCGAAAGCGGACAAGCCAAGTGCGGCTGGCCCACTTACTGGTCAATCGTTTGTTCTGACTGGTAGCTTGGAGTCCTTGAGTCGCGACGAGGCCAAAGACCGTTTGCGTGCGCTCGGCGCGACAATTTCGGAATCAGTTAGTAAAAAAACCACCTATGTGGTGGTTGGGACTGATCCAGGCAGTAAATACGAGAAGGCCAAGGCATTGGGTGTGAAAATTCTGGACGAGGTCGGTCTGCTGAAGGTTTTGAAGTAACGTTGGCACACAATGCAGAATATGAATTTAGTATAAACAAAAACCACCCAGGCGGGTGGTTGAATGAAAGGAGGGACCGGGTGTGAAAAAACACGCCCGGGCTCTTGACAAAGGCTCGGAAGGTCATAGGCAGGGTCCCTTCAAAATCGAGTCCATCGACTGAGGATTGACTGTCGGTGCAGATGTGACATAGTCGCACCAACTGAATCAGTGTCGAGTCAAGAACTCGAGATAATACTTGATTTTGGTAATTTTGTCAATAGTACCCTTGGGGATAACTGCGCTGGTACCTTTGCTTCCTTGTTTTAATTTAAGGAATTCGCTACACTAGAGGCATACTTTTTGTGTATGAGTTTAACTGTTGCCGACATTGAAAAAATCGCGGGCCTGGCCCGTTTGTCATTAACCGAGGACGAAAAAACGCAATATGCGCGCGAGCTTTCGACTGTGCTTGATTATTTTGCGCAATTAAATGAAGTTGATACCAGTAATGTGCCCGAAACCTGCCAAGTGACTGGGCTCGAAGACGTGACGCGCGCCGACGAAGTCGTACCAACCACACCCGAAGTGCGGGCTGGCTTGTTGACCCAATTTCCCAAAGCAGTCGGTAATTTACTCGAGGTACAGGCGGTGTTTGCAGGGCGCCTAAAAACCAAAGAAGTGCCCGAGAGTGGTTTTGACGATTAAGTATGAGTAAAGCATTGAACCAATTGACCATTGCCGAGGCGGCGGCTGGTTTGCGCGCAGGCGAATTTTCGGCCGTAGAATTAACCGCAGCATGTTTGGCGCGCGCCGCTGCCCGCAACCCCGAGATTAATGCGTATATTACGATTGCGAGTGAAACTGCACTCAACGAAGCGGCGGTCGCAGATGAAATGTTTAAAAACGGCACAGCTCAACCACTCACTGGCATTCCTTTTTCAGTCAAAGACGCGATTAACACGGCTGGGGTGCGTTCAACCGGCGCAGCCAAAATTTTGGACAATTATGTGCCGCCATTTGATGCGACTACAGTGGCGCGCGTGCGGGCCCAAGGGGCAGTGTTAATTGGCAAAACCAATTGCGACACGTTTGGTCATGGGGCGAGTAACGAAAACTCCATGTACGGCCCCGTGCGCAATCCGCATGACACGAGCAAAGTGGCTGGTGGTAGTAGCGGCGGTTCGGCCGCTAGTGTGGCCGATGACCAATGTATTTTTGCGATTGCCGAGGACACTGGTGGCTCGATCCGCTTTCCTGCTGCGCTGTGTGGTATTCCAGGGTTGCGTCCAAGTTATGGTCGCTTGTCGCGCTATGGGGCCATGCCAATGGCCAGTTCGCTCGACACTGTCGGCCCAATGGCCAAATCTGTGGCTGACCTTGCGCTCCTCATGGAAATCATGGCTGGTCATGACAACCGCGATGCCACCACGGTGCCAAATTCAGTACCACGCTACACACAAGAATTAGCGCAACCAATCAAAGGCATGAAGCTTGGCGTGCCGCGCGAATATTTTGAACTCGAGGGCATGGATGCGGAAACTAAAGCCATTGTCGAAGCCAAAATGAAGTGTCTCGAAGATTTGGGCGCGAAATTGGTTCCAGTCTCGTTACCACACACCAAATACGCCATTCCGACTTATTATATTTTGGTACCGAGTGAAGATAGCTCCAACCTCGCGCGTTACGATGGGATGCGCTATGGTGTGCGCGTGCCTGGTGACACACTCATCGACACATACGCAGGTTCGCGCGCTGCCGGACTTCCAACCGAAGTCAAACGCCGCATTATGATTGGCACGTACGCCTTGTCGGCTGGTTATTACGACGCATATTACCGCAAAGCACAACGCGTGCGCACGTTGATTATTCGTGATTTTGAAAATGCGTTTAAAGAAGTTGATGCGCTCGTTACACCAACATCACCATATCCAGCCTTTGGGGTGGGCGAAAAAGCGAATGATGTTTTGGCCATGTATTTAGCCGATGTGTTTGTGGGGCCAGCCGCCGTGGCCGGTGTACCAGCGTTGTCAGTTCCCGCGGGCAAAACCACCGCCGGGTTGCCAGTGGGGTTACAAATCATTGGTCCGCGTTTGGCCGAAAGCACAATCATGCGCGTGGGCCACTGGTTAGAACAAGCGTAACATTTAACTGCCTGTCTATGCGCGAAGCAACCATTAACAAAATGAAACAAGAAGGTGACCGAGTGTTCGGGTACGCGCTTAATGAACGGGATTATCGTGAGCCATGGCGTATTTTTCGTATCATGGCCGAGTTTGTCGAAGGGTATCAATTTTTATCAGAATTAACTAACGAAATTACCGTGCTTGGTTCAGCACGATTTCACGAGGACCAGCGTTATTACAAAGCCGCACGTGAGTTGGGGCGCGCTTTGGCCAAAGATGGCCGTACCGTGATTACGGGCGGTGGCCCAGGTATTATGGAAGCAGCTAATCGCGGCGCGCACGAAGAGGGTGGGCAATCAGTGGGGCTCAATATTCAACTTCCGTTCGAACAAATTTTAAATCCATACATTACCAAGTCGGCGTCGTTCAATTATTTTTTTACGCGCAAGGTCATGCTGACCTCGCCCGCCAATGCCTACGTATATTTTCCGGGTGGCTTTGGGACCATGGACGAATTATTTGAAGTGCTTGATTTTATTGACCTTGGCTACATTACGCCAATGCCAATTTTGTTATTTGATGCTAATTTTTGGCAACCGATTGTGTCTTTTTTGGAAGCTCATAATATTGTTGGCCACTCAGGTCGAGTTAAATTAACCATTGTAAATTCGGTCGAAGAAGCCATGGCTATTTTAAAAGACGTGCCAGATCGTGGCGATGTGTGTGCGCTTGATCCAAGCAGTTTCCACTGCGCGCAAAATATTGATTGGAAAATTTTCCGTATCATGGCCGAATTGGTCGAGGGTTTTGAATTTATGACTGGCCTTGCAAAAGGTCTGACGGTTTTGGGAACCAAGAGTTTAGGCCCAAATTCAGCTGCGTACCATTCAGCTTTGCGATTAGGACAATTAGCGGCCGAGCGCGGACATGCGATAATTACGGGTGGTCAACAGGGGATTGCCGAGGCCGTGAGTCGTGGCGCGTTTGAAGCTGGTGGCACCACACTTGGTGTTACACTTAATCGTTTAGGCGAGCGTAATGCGTATTTGACCAAATCAATTACCTTTGAATATCCATTTACGCGCAAATTAGTGGTGACCACGCCAAGCGAAGGGTATGTGTTTTACCCTGGCGGTTATGGAACTTTGCACCAATTGTTTGAAGTTTTAACTTTGATCCAAACCAAAAAAATGAAACCCGTGCCCGTAATTTTGGTTGACCATTTATTCTGGGGCCCATTGCATACGTTTATCAAAGAAACATTGGTTCACGATGTGGACACTATTTCTGACACCGATGATGAGTTGTATCAAATTGTAGACAGCGAAGAAAGTGTATTCAAAGTGTTGACTGAATTTAAAGTATGATCCCGTGGTGGCAATTCACTTCGGTTCACCTCGGGCCGCTGACGATTCAAGTATGGGGTTTTTTTGTGGCACTCGGTATGCTGGTGGGCATGTGGTTATTAAATAAACTCGCCCTTAAGCACAAAATAAATCCGGCCCCATTGCGTGACATTGGTTTTGCCATGATTATCGGTGGTTTGCTTGGTGCGCGTTTGGGACATATCTTTTTTTACGAACCAGCATATTTCATTGCCCACCCAATCGATATTCTAAAAGTATGGCAGGGTGGTATGTCGTCGTATGGGAGTTTTGCTGGTGCTTTTATCGCGTTTTTTTGGGGGGCAAGAAAATATCAACTCGACCAAAAATTGTGGCCACCAGTGGCCGACCTGATGGTCTGGCCTTTTTTAGTTGGGTGGGCGATTGGGCGCCTCGGTTGTCTTATGATTCATGACCATTTAGGGGCACACAGCGATTGTCCGCTCGCCATTATGACCCCAACTGGTCCTAGGCTCGAAATGACCCTACTGGAGCTCCTTGGCCTAATTCCGTTGGTTATGGGACTATTTTTGACGCGCAAGCGGATCATGGCTCCAGGGGCACGCCTAGTGCTGGTAACAGTGTATTACAGCCTCTTGCGTTTGGTCCTCGACTTCTACCGGGCTACTGACTTGGCTGTTTCCGACGCTCGCTACGCTGGATTGACTCCGGCCCAATATTTTAGTATCATAGCGGCAGCTTGGGGCACCTATTGGCTTCTAACCCGCCGCAAGACTCATTACAACCAACCTGGAGAGGTCGCATAGTGGTCTAGTGCACCGCCTTGGAAAGGCGGCATACCGCAAGGTATCGCGGGTTCAAATCCCGCTCTCTCCGC
>CAYMID010000036.1:0-2269 GCA_964390625.1 uncultured Gammaproteobacteria bacterium
GTTTTGGTAAATAACTGAGATTGACGCATATATTAAGATAGAATGGCCGAATTGGAATCGCGGCGTGGTTTGAGCGACATGGTAAACGCACTGGCCAGAATAAAGACGCCGACGAGAGTGAGACCGCTGACCCAGGTCAGATAGCCCTCGCCTTGGAGCCACAGGAGCGCGGTGCCACCTAGTGCAAGCCAGGCCGCGTCGCGGAAGCTCTTTTGGACATAGCGGAATAGCGGCCAATCAGCCCGGTACCAGTAGTAGTACAGGCCAAACAGAATCAAGGACCAGGTCCCAACACTGGCCAAAAACAAACTAACAAAGAAAAAACCAAGCCCAACCCAACTGGTCTCAAATGGGTCGACGTTAATCAAAACGTAAATCCACGACAACCAACACAGGGTCGTGGCCAGGGCCATGGTGGCTAAGTAGTAACGCAGATTCATAATTACGCAAGATACCGAATGCGATCAACGTCATTTTTACCCAGACGCTCGTTCATTTTGGCCACAATTTCGGCCTGGTTAAGGCGAATTTCTTGGGCAATGGCCGAATTGGCGCAGCTAACCGTGAGGGTCCGATTTTTGAGGAACAATGGCTTGGCCTGGCTGGATAATTCACCAAATAAACCAGCCAAAACTGATTCGGCAATGGCCACAATTTCGGCTGATTCTAGCTGTTTAGCCAAGGGGGCGTTGCGGCCCAGTTTGTCCTTTAGCGCGTCTCCGAGCGGAGTAAATGGCATAACGTCAATAATTCCCTACCAGCGTATCATTTTTACCTAGGCGTTGCAACTAGCGCGCCCGGAATTCACAAATCGACTTAAACTCGCAGTGGTCACAGACAAATTGGCTCGGTGTAGCCTGAAAATCACCACGCCGAATACGGTCAACAGTACTGGTAACCTTGTCGCGCAAACGTTCGAGGTCCTCGGGCTTACCCTCGAATGACAGTGGGGTGGAATTTGTTAAGTAATAAAAGGTCAATTTTTTGGTGGGACCCAAGTTGCGATATTTTGGTAAAGTTTCGGTGGCAATTTGGTAAATCAATAATTGGTCCTTGTCATCCGTGACTAATTTTTCTTTTGGCTTGCCTGTCTTGTAATCAATAATGTGCAGCGACCCATCGGGCTCTTGGTCCAACCGGTCTATCTTGCCTTTGAGCACCGCGTCACCAATTTGAATTTTGAAACTATCTTCGAGGGCCAGTGGAATCGTCCAATTCCCCTGCTGCGCCGCGTAAAACTTTTTTAAAATGTCTCGGCCTTGTTCACGGTACAAATCGCGTCGTTTGGCATCCTCGTACCAATCATTAATGAATTTGTCTTCGTAAAGTGCAAGCAATTCGGATACAGGTGGCACCACCACTTCGCCCGAATCTTTGGTTGGCGCAGCGGCCGCAAACAACGAACTTTGCTGGGCCGCATTTAATTCTTTGACACGTTCATAAAATGCTTGCAAAGTTAGGTGCAATGTTTGTCCAAAACTAAAGTGAGCCGCCCCTGGCGTCGGTAATTTAACTACGTGTTTTAGCTTGTAATAATAAGGGCATTTTAAATACCCCTCGATTTGCGAAAACGAAAATTCGCGCGGGGCCACATAATTGACCGGGGCCGTGGTGGTGGGTGTAACTGGGGCGTGCGCGTCTTGTAACACGGCGGTGGCGGTGGCTTTTTTGGAGCGCGCAGGCGCACTGGCTAAACCAGCCTCGACCACAAACCGCGAAATCTTTTTGGCACGCGCACCACCATAATTTTCGGCACTGGTTAGGTATAACACATCACGTGCGCGTGTGGCCGCCACGTAAAATAAACGCCGTTCTTCTTGGTAATGTGCATCGCCAGTGGCGACTTGTTCGTGAATCAGAGCGGCGGGAATTTCCAAACCTTCGCCCCGGCGACGTGTTGGGAAGCGCTCCTCGACCATGTTCACTACAAACACGTATTTGAATTCCAAGCCTTTGGAACCATGCACACTCATAACTTGCACACCAGTGGCCGCGTCTTCGCCCTGATACATTGGTCCTTCCTCGCCAGCCTCGATTACACTATCTAAATATTCAATAAAGGCAGCCACGTGCGGATTGGCCGCCGTTGCCTCGAAGTCAGCCATGATTTCGAAAAATTGTTTGAGTTGGAAAATTTGGCGAATGGTGGCCGGGTCACCTGTGTGTTCGGCCTGGGCCAATGCTGCCAGGTAGCCCGAGCCTTCCAAAAAACGGTACAACAGCGTGGTTGGTTTGGCTGTTTTGCTTTCAGTCACCGCTGCACTAATCA
>CAYMID010000036.1:2369-6405 GCA_964390625.1 uncultured Gammaproteobacteria bacterium
ACGCACTAATTCGTATTGCGCCCAGTTTACGTCCTGGAATTCATCGACCACAATAAATTTGTACTGTTGCTGTAAAATTTCGCGCACACGTGGTCGTTCACGCAATAATTTGACCGTGTAAAAAATTAAATCCCCAAAATCCAATCCACCGGCTTGCAACACTAAGCGATTGTAGTGGTGGTAGGCATTGGCGAGTTCGGTTAAACGCGAACGTTCATCAACAGTATCATCGCCGCTGTCGCGCGCTACCCCCTCGGCATATTCCAGATATTCGGCTGGCGCAATTAACTCATCTTTGCATTTAGAAAAATGTCGTAGCAAATCCGGAATATATTTGGCTGGGTTGCCCAGTGGTCGATAGTAATCTAACCCAAGGTCGTAAATATTTTGCCGCAACAACAGCCAGGCCTCGGTTTCGGTCAGCACTGTGAACTGACGCGGCAAACCAATTTCTAAAGCAAATTCTTGTAAAACACGTTGGCAAAATAAATGGAAGGTGGAGACAGTTAAATCGCTATAGCCCAAATTTAGGGCACTTTCCACGCGCTCGCATAATTCGGCAGCGGCTTTGTCTGTAAACGTTAGGCCTAACACTTGGTCTGGAGTGGCTAAACCACTTTTAATAATGTGCGCAACCTTTTCGGTCAGCACCGTGGTTTTGCCAGTCCCAGCCCCGGCCACAATCAAAAGTGGCCCATCGACATAGGCCACGGCCGCATGTTGTGCCTGATTAAGCGCCATAGCAGTATTTATTTTTTAAACGGCGTAAACAATAACCAAGCCACGGCCGCATGTAGCGCCGCTAAACCAACCAGCAAAAACAAAATTATTGCCCCGACTGACAATCCGTATCTGATTGGTTCCAAAATACCAGTAATAGATTGACCCAAAAAAGCAGCCAACACATTGCTAACCAACAAAATAGCGATCAGGACAATTAAACCGTGAAAAATGGTGTGCAAATCTTTGCGACTAGGCGCACTATGCACGGCAATACTCAAGGCCGCATATTTAAACACCCAAAATTGCCACATGTACCAGTGCGAGGCCTGCCACAATTTACTCAACCCCGTGCTCATGATGGGCCACAACGTAGTCACATCACCACGGTATGTACCCAAAATTTTTAAAGTCTCGCGTCCGCCCGGGGCCAAAAAAGCGAGCAGTGCCACAATCACCAGTGGGCCAAAAATTAACGGTGCCGCCCCAACAAACAAATTACCAAAGCGTTGGTAAATGCTTGAAACTTCGAATGAGTGTGTTACCTGTCCCAGCAATCCAGTTTCGCTGTGGGGCGAAAATAACGCGACTTTGTGAACCTTGTGGCGGAATAATTTGGCAAAAAAATAATGCCCAAGTTCATGCACTGGTGTACCGAGCCACGCGGTAAAATACAAACTACGCCAACCCCAGGCATCAATATAATGACGGTGCACGGCGCGCTGCAACCATGACAAAACCACCGCTGATACAGCAATAAGCCCAAACAACCCAACCAATTGTTCCAACGAGGTTAGAATCGCTTGGACAAAAAAAGACATATTATTTTTTCCAACGACGTAAATCCGTGAGCATAGCAAACGCAACTTGCTCGGCCTCGGCAGCACTGAATTTAAGTTCGCGTTGCAAATGGTCTACCGAACGACCGAGCATTTCGTCAAAGGTTAAGCCTGGTTCGGTAAAACCGCCTTCTTGAAAACAAAATTTGCAATATTCAGTCATGATTTGACCGCCTTGCAGCGTGCCATAAAATCCATCTTCTAGGGGCATGCCGCAACTTTGGCAGCGTGCTTGATTTGGTATTGGTTTGAAATCATTTAAGTCCATAGGCCTTTATTATACTGAGGGCACGTGAAAAAGACAAACGCGGTTGCGCGTGGGCCCGCAGTGCGTGTTTACGGACCGCAAAATCTGGAATTGTTTGGGCAACTAGAGCCCAAAAGGCGCGGGAATGATTCATTTCACGGAGATGACAAACCTCGTGCACAATCACATAATCAACTAACTCGGGCGGAAGAAATAAGACCCGGTAATTAAAATTTAAATTACCGCGCCGCGAGCAACTCCCCCACCGGCTGGTCATGTCTTTGATTGTTACGCGTGCAAACGTGACATTGTATTGCGGCGCAAAGTACGCCAGTCGTTCCAGCACTAATTTTTTGGCACGCGCCCGGCAGGCCAAGAAATTCTGCTGCATAGTTAGGCTGGTTGTAGAGCTAACTTTTTTTCACGGCACTCGGCCGAACAATAACCACCCTCTTGGGCCACACAAGCGGCACAACACAAAATATGGCGCTTGCCACGACAATGAATAAAGGCACAGTCAATAAAGTTTTCGGTGGGTGCGTCACACAGTTCGCAGCGACCAACCACTTCGTGCTTTGGGTCAGTGACGTTAAAGCCCATGGTAATGCGGCCGTCGAACACGTACAAAACGCCTTTGAAGTCTTCGTTCGGATATTTTTCCATGTAGGTCACAATGCCACCGTACAATTGGTACACATCGCTAAACCCGTTTTTGACCAAAAAGCCACTGGCCTTTTCGCACCGGACACCGCCCGTGCACACTGTGACCACAGTTTTGTCTTTTAACGACGCCAGTACGCCAACATTGTCGCGCAAATCACGGAAGTTTTTTAAATCTGGCAACAACGAACCCTCGAACCGGCCGACTTTGAACTCGTAATCATTGCGCATATCCACAATGTAGAATTCGCGTCCACTGTGAATCCACTCGTGTAATTCTTCGGCCTGAATGTATTTGCCAGTAGTTTCGGTTGGACTAAAGTCTTGTTCGCCCAAACCAAGGCTGACAATTTCCTTGCGCACTTTGACCGAAATTTTGGGGAAGGCCTGGCCAGTGCCTGGACTGCGCTTAAAGTGGATGTCGGCAAAACGGGGGTCAGCCTGCATGATTTTAATGTATTCCTCGGTTTTGGCAGTTTCGCCCTCGAGCGTGATGTTGATCCCCTCTTTAGCAATAATGCTGCGGCAGGTAAAACCAAACTCAGCGCACAAACGGCGCTGTTCGGCTGCCACGGCCTCGGGGTCTTCGATCGGGGTGTATTTGTAAAACAATAAAATTTGGTACATAGGGCCGTAATTGTGCCAGTTTTGGGGCCTTTTGTCAATTCAAGCCCACGCGCGTGATTAGGTCTGGAACCAAAAGGTTACCGAGCTCGGAGTATGGAATTGTGACCTTGGGCGCACCCAGAGCGTAGGCAGCGACTTGATACGGATCAAACTGAACTCGCAAACCAGTTTTGGTTAAAGCCAGGTTAGCGTAGTTGGTCGAAGATGGTGCGGTCCCAGTTAGAATCCACTCGTCATCGGCGCTAAACGGCATGGATGCGTCTTCGACCTCGGCATTTAGTACCGAAACCAAGCGTGGCAGTACTTGTGCTTGTAAACCTAATAAATTTGCTTCGCCACCCACAATAATATCGTCCAAAGTCAACGTGCGCTCAGCCGTTAAATCAAAATTAAGAGTACGTGAATACAGGCCTGGATGCGCTGCTCCCGAGTAGTATGGACTGACCGCAAAATCAACACTAATAAACGGTGAAGTCACTGCTAATACCTGTCCCTCGATGGTGATTTCATTGGGAAGATCACTCCAATCTGGGTCAACCTCGGTTGAAGCCTGGCTTAGGAATGAAGCAACTTCATCGGCGACCAAATCACGCACGTGATTATTAAATGCTAACGCGGGCGCATTGGACTCGACCAAATACGGATAACTAACAGTCACGGTAGTGGTGGCTGGTGTGCGCCACGTTTGTGTTTGTGCAAACATGGCCAGCTGGTGGACCTGATTATCGGTTGCTATTGGCTGCGACGAAGTGGTATTAGCAACCAACTGCCACTGATCAGACGTGAAAATTTGCAAATCAGGATTAAACCTCTCAGTTGGCACACGTGGAGTTGGGGTGTGACTACAGCCAGTAATCACCAATAACAACGCCGTGATCGCAGCAAATTTTTTCATGCTATTCAACTTCAAGATTTAAATCTTTTTTAATTTCGGTAAATTCAT
>CAYMID010000037.1:0-6355 GCA_964390625.1 uncultured Gammaproteobacteria bacterium
TGCGGACCGGACGGGACTCGAACCCGCAACTTCTGCCGTGACAGGGCAGTGCTCTAACCAGTTGAACTACCGGTCCAAAGCCGTCACCCAATCGGGTGGCGGAGGTGTTACTTTTTCACCGCAGCGGCCTTACCGGCAGCTTGGGCTTTCTGTAAACGCTTGAGCTTGGCTTTGTCGCGCTTGACCTTTTCGATCTTGCGGTCAGCCTTCCACTTGGTGCGAACTTTCTTGCGCATTCCCATAGGATAAATGTTAGTGTGTCCTGCAAAAAATCCTCATAGTGTCCGGCGCGACAAAGTCTGAAGGAGGGGACAGACCCATCAGCGCCAAACACTACGAGGATTCTTTGCGGCCGCATTACTTGGCGGCGCTGACAATTGCTTTAAAGACCTCTGGGCGTTCGGCCGCAATCGCGGCGAGCATCTTGCGGTTAAGCTTGATGTTGGCTTTGCTGAGTTTACCTATAAAGGCACTGTAACTCATATCAAAGGCGCGAACGGCAGCATTGACATTGACCTGCCAAAGAGCGCGAGTGGTGCGCTTCTTAACGCGACGATCGCGGTAGGCATAGCCACCAGCTTTGGTGGCAGCGGTCTTGGCGAGTTTAAGCAAACTCTTGCGACCACCCTCGAAACCTTTTACTTTCTCCAAAATACCACGACGACGTTTGGAATGGTGAACACCACGTTTTACACGAGACATATATTATACATTATAAGGCATGGCGCGCACAATCGTTTGCTTGACCGTGGTGGACATAACCTTGTCCGAGCGCTTATTGCGCTTAGTCTTGCCGTTTTCACGAGCGTTAAAATGGTCTTGGCCTTCGGAGCGCTTCATTACTTTGATGCCTTTTTTGGACTTCTTGAGTACAAAACGCTTAGCAATGGCCTTGTTCGTTTTCAGGGTCATACGAAAAATAAAGTAGCCGCAGTATACCGTAGAGGGCCCATAGTGTCAAGTAATTGACCTGTGGAAACCCTGAGGGTTACTTTTTGGCAATAATGGCCGTCATTTTGTGGCCTTGGCGCTGAATATCCTGCTCTAGGCGTATTGGCATGACTTCGCCCATTTGCTTAACAAAATCACGAATAATTTCGTTGGCTAGGTCTTGTTTACCGTTTTCACGACCGCGGAGGATCAGTTCTACCTTGACCTTGTCCCCTCGGTCCAAAAACTTTTGAGCCTGACCTTTTTTGGTTTCTAGGTCATGTTCGCCGATACGGACCGAAAGGCGAATGCCTTTGATTTCGCTGGCGTGTGAGTGAGCTTTTTGTTTGCGAGCAGCTTTCTCCTTTTGGTATTTGAATTCGGAAAAGCTGACCAACTTGGCTACTGGCGGTTCGCTCTTAGGATTAATTTCAACCAGATCCAGTCCGCGTTCCTCGGCAATACGTACGGCCTGAGGTACGGTCAGGGTGCCGAGTGGTTTACCTTCTTCGTCCAAAACCATGACTTGTGGGGCGTCAATTTCCAGATTTTTGCGGAAATGGACAATAAGCGGTTTCTCTGGACGTTTTTTACGCGAAATACGCATAGCTAATATAAAAAGTAACAAATTAGTGGAGATGCCGAGAGTTGAACTCGGGTGCAGATGGGTTATTGGATTACCCTACGTGTGTAGTAACTTTGGTGTTTTGGCCGTTGGTGGGGAAGTTACAAAACAACAACGACCTAGGCTCAAGGCCAATTCAGCGTACCAGCTTGAGTCGCACTGGTCAGCCTACCTCGATAGGGTGGCACCGCCGACTTCGTACCGAGGATCAGAAGGGCGATGGCTCAAAGCAATTAAGCGAGAGCAGGAACGAATGAAGGAGCGAAAGCGTTAGCCATGGCTGTCTTCATGCGTGTATATAAGTTGGCACTTATGTGTTTGGTGTGGATACGGGTACACCAGCCCCGACACGCGCAATCGGCAATAACGAGTTCCACCTGGCGAAGCCCGTCATCCCCTTAGCTGGATAAATCACGGGCGGCGCGACGAAGGTCGCGGGCGTTCTCCCGGTCTTTAATACTGGCTCGCTTGTCGTGAGCTTTTTTGCCCCGAGCTAAGCCAATTTCCAACTTGATGTAGCGGCCTTTAGTATATATGGACAAAGGCACGGCTGTCAAGCCTTTTTCCATAAGTTTTTCGCGTAAATAAGCACTTTCTTTTTTGTGGAGAAGGACTACTCGGGTCTGAGTTGGGTCATAGTCGGGAATGGGACGGGCCTGGGGGTAGTGAGGGATATGGGCGTTTAAAATCGTGGGGGTTTCCCCATGAAAAGTGATGTAGGCGCCTTTTAAGGATATGTGACCGCTGCGGATTGATTTGACTTCGCTACCAGATAACTTTAAGCCAGCCTCGAGTTTTTCTAGGATTTCATATTCAAAAAAGGCTTTTTTGTTCGTGGCGTAGGTCGGCATACGGCGTAGTTTCTCATAGGCAGGCGCTCTTGTCCAGATTTTGCGCAAATGGGCAAAAAGGCGTATACTAGGCCTGTATTTATTTTCTATGCAATACTGGTGGCACCACAAGACACAGCACGCCCCTTTTGGACTTAGTGTCTCGTTATTGTTGGGTTTTTGCGGGTTAGCAGCGGTGGGGATTTGGCATTTTTGGCCACAACAGCCGTTGGCGGTCAATGATATTCTTCTCCCAGAAGCAACCGTGACGCGTACTTCGCCAATGGCGGTCGAGGCTGCCTATCGGGCCGAGATGGCCGAGGTGGTCGCTTTACTAGATAAACCAGACGCAAATATGGCGGTCGAGGTGGAGAAGCGTTTGCTCCGGGTGCGTGTCCCGCGTGAAAAGTTAGATGCTCACTTATCGGCTGTATTGGCCTGGAACCGTTTGGATAAATCTGCGCCCACAGAATTGGCGGCTAAGGCCAAACTCATTCTAAACACTTTATTGCAGTAACATGCCCGTGCGTTTACATCAATTGATCGCAGGGTTAGCGGGAATTGTGGCCGCAGCATTGTTGCTGTTGGCAACTTTTTTTCCAGTTATGTTGGTGGCGGTAAGTCTGTGGGGTGCTTGGTTGGTGCTGCTGGCAACTATGTCATATCGCCTAACACGTTGGCCAGGGGCCTGGTTGGCTGGATCATTCACCTTGTGGGCTGGTTTGTTTTATACAATTTTGGATTGGCCGCCAGCAATTGTTCTGTGGTTGTTGGTAACGGCCGCTGGAACGGGGGCAATTATGTGGTGGCAATTTTTGCGTCGCGCTCCTTTGATTAGTTTTCAACGCAAACCGTGGCGTCGTGTGGTGATGATGTGTTGGGTAATAACTGTGGCTGCTGCGTTCGGAGTATTAGCAGCCTGGCATATGTTTTTTCCAATGTGGCCAACAATTTTACTGAGTTTAACTGGGGCCCTAGTGGCGGCTTTAGCTGGTAACCAAATTTGGTTATTGTATCAGGCACCGCTACCAACCAAATATTGGGGATGGACTGTTTTGCTTGGTTTAGCCATGCTGGAGATAGTTTCAGTAGTGTTATATTTTTTGCCACTAGGATATTTTGCTAGTGCGTTATTATTGGCCTGGCTGTGGTATATTGCCCAATTGTTTATTCGTTTTTACGAAAGTCGAACTGGAATTATCTGGTATCGACAGCGCTGGTTTCTGGTGGGTAATGCCATTGCTTTGGCCGCGCTTTTGTATATTGTTCGTTTAGTATGAGTCACTTGAACGCTCCACATTTACCGCCGGCCGCATCGTCTTTGCGTTTGCGATCTAGCACTCAACGCTTGAAGTGGTTGGTATTGGCGGTTGGCTTAAGTTTATTTGCGGGGGCAGTAGGGAGTTTGTGGGTGCTTGGCGAACTGTATGATTCACGGCCACTGTACGTAATTACCAGTCATAATAATAACAATAACAACACCAAACCAACATTGAGTGCAGACATGGTTCGTGATTGGCGTTATCGTCGGGTTTGGTTGTATGACAGCACGCAAGTAACAAATGGTGTGTACACCGAAGCAGCGCGAGTGGCACCGGCGGTAGTGTTGAATGCTGGTGGGTGGATTGTATGGTATAGCGCCGGTCAATCAACACCAGTAGTTGCCTTGGATTGGCAAGGGATTAAATATCAAATTGAAAAAACCGTACGCACTAATTCGGGATTAGTGTTTGCTAAATTAGCAGGGGCTAATTTTCGGGCTACCACTGCATTTAGCGAATGGCCCAAATGGACCGAGACCGAACCAGTGTGGGCATGGGGAGCGGACTGGCAGCTTAAGTCATGGCAGCGTAGTGTAGCGACCCCCGCGGTTCGTTTGGCCACAGACGAAGTAGTGGTGTATCAAGTGGTTGGTGCAGAGAGTGGAGCCACCATTACGGATGTAAAGGGTGATTTAATTGGGATTGTTGATAAAAATGGTCGCGTGATTCCAGGGTGGTTTATTGCCGCGGCTTTGCCACAAGTAATGATAACCGGACAATTGCCGGTCGCAGCGGTTGATTGGCAAGGTAGTTTTGTGACTGGAATTATGGTTGGGCCGCAATGGCAGGAAAGTTCTGGTTTTTATGTGACTGCGGCTCGAATAAAACGAGGCGAAAATACTGTTCAAAAAGGGGATATTGTTACCACAATTAATCAGCAACCAGTTACACCTGATTCACTGGCGCGTTTGTTAGCAACAAGTCCACAACAATTTTCCGCAACCGTGTGGCGTAACAACGCCCTGCATACAGTTACGGTTGATAAACTTGAGAATTAATTTTTTTCTATGTCTGTCGCCACCACGCTCGTTCGTCGTAGTCGAATAATTGTTTTTGTTGGCTTTTTGTTTGCTTTGCTTGGTTTAGGAGCTAGTTTAGCATTTCCGCTGGAGTACCGGGCAGATGCCGGTGTATTGATTGTACCAAAAACTCGGTTTGGGGTTGATCCATACACTGTAGTTAAATCAGCCGAACGGGTGGGCGACAATTTGGCCGCGGTCATGAAGACCGATGACTTTCGGGCCAAGGTAAAGTTAACTGACCCGAGTTTACAGTGGGGTATGTTTGACCGCGAAACTGCGCGCGAACAACGCCGGTTGTGGCCTCGGATGGTAAGTGCCTCGGTGGTGTATGGAACAGGGGTGTTGCGAGTGAGTGCCTACAACACTGACCAAGCACAGGCAGCCGCCTTTGCTGCTGCTGCAGCCGAAACTTTGGCCACCAAGGGCTTTGAATATGTTGGTGGTGACATGACGATTCGGGTGGTTGATAATCCAGTGGTTACACCATGGCCAGTGCGTCCAAATATTCCGGTCAACATGGCTTTGGGATTTGTAGTTGGGATTTTAGTCATGAGTGTGATTGTGGTGCGCAACCGCTAATCGTATGGTTGCAATGGTCGAATTGCTCGAATTGTGGCAGGCGCCACACGCTAACCCGGCCAATAAAGCAGCGGCCTTGGTGGCGTGGGCTGAGTTGCACCAACTAACACAAGCGTCTTTTGAAGAGCGGTATGTGTTTGACGTAATGCAGACATTAGTGACAGCGCTGGCCGAGTCCGACGAGCAGACTCAGTTGATGCAGTTGCACGAGGTGCATCGCAGTTTAATGGAGAATCCGCAGTATTTTCCTGCCGAATTGCGGGCCTTGTTGCTGCATGAAACCACGCCGCGAGTGCAGCAGCAATTAGTTGATGACGGGCACTTGTCGGTTGACGGTGTGCGTCAAAAAACCGTGCAGTATAAACCGACTGAGTTGGCGGTGACTACGGCCGAGGATTCGGCCCTGGTGCAGCAATTTATTAATGACTTACAAGTGAGTGCAGGTTTAGAATTAGTGCTTGAGCCTGATGTAGAGGTGCCCCAGTTGCACACCCAAACTGCGGTCAGTCGGGTTGAGTCAGCCGGGAATCACGTAATTATTCATTTTCCTGATGGCACCATGGTGCCGCGTGACCCAGTACTAGATGGTCTGGGGGTGTGGCATTTGTTTCCGCATCAGGCAGCTTGGCCCACAATCGAGAGTACAGTGCGAGAGCCGGCGGCGCGGTCAGTGGCTACCCACCCAGTCGAAGCGCAGGTGCGTAGTGTGGAAGTGCTTTTACCAGGGAATGTGCCAGTGACGGTGTCGGTTGGCAAGAATGGGCTAGCCGAGTTAAAAGTTACGGGTACAATCACGATTAAGGCAGATAAAGCGCGGCAGTTGTTGTTGGGAGAACCGCATTATCCAGCGCGGCTGCCAACCACCAAGCAGGATCAGTTTGACCAGCTGGCCAGCCAGTTAGCCCTAGGGGTTTGGGCCTACGAGGCGGTGGTGGCTGGGCACCTGGCGCATACGGCGGCTGGGCAGGCGTTGCAGGCGACTTTGGCTAAGGCTGGACAGCGACTGGCTGATTTGGCCGGGGCGCCAGTGGAGCGGGTGTTTGCGGG
>CAYMID010000038.1:0-5431 GCA_964390625.1 uncultured Gammaproteobacteria bacterium
CGCAAAAAAATAATCACGAATTAGTTGGTAAACGTAACCCAGGTGTAGCAGTGTTGGTGAGTGAAGACGACGAAAATGGGAGTATAAAAGGGGAGCGCGGATTAACCACGTTTGAGGTAATGTTCGCCTAGTATGTCGTTTCCTAAATTAAAATATTACGACTTAGGACTCGAAGCGCAAAAGGGGCGGATTGTGCCCCTGATTGGACGCGCGGACGAAGTAGAGCGCATTACGCGTGTACTGCAGCGCCGTTTGCATAGCAACTGTTTGGTTGTCGGGCCAAGTGGTAGCGGTAAAACGAGTTTGGTACATGGTTGGGCTGCGGCCACCTGTGCCACGCTTGGTCGTCCGATTGTGCAAATTGAGGCCGCGAGCTTTCATGCGCTTGGTAGTCACAATCCAATGTTAAGTCGGTTTCAGGAGGCGTTGGAGAGTATGCCTGCCTGTGCTTTGGTAATTGATGATTGGGGTGCGCTCGTGTATAACCAGCCTGAAATCGTTAATTATTTTATGCAGCTGTTACCGCCACTGGTAGCGAGTGGCCGGGTGCGGTTAGTGTTGGTTCTAGAAACCAAAGAATACAAATGGTTGGAATCTGAACAACCCAGTTTTTTGACATGGTTTGAAACAATTACCATTAAACCACAAAGTGCAGGCGAGCAGGCGGCGATTGTTGCACAAACAGTTCGTCGTTTGCGACCGCGTGATTTGCAGTTACCAGACGCGGTCGTGGAATTGGCCGTGCAGTTGGGCGAGCGTTTTGCGGCGTTGGGACCAATGCCAGGGGCAGCCGTGCGTCTGCTCGACGAGAGTTTGGCTTTGGCCGAACAGCGCGCCCACACCATTAGCGAAGACGAGGTGTACCAGGTAATGGCTGATAAAACTGGTGTACCGCTGCAACGTTTGCGTGCGTCAGACAAAGAAATGCTCAAGAATTTAGAGACCGAGTTAAACGCCCGGATTATTGGGCAAGCAGCGGCCTTGAAGCGTTTAAGTTCGGCCATTACGCGGGCCAAATTAGGCCTTAAAAATCCCAACAAACCACTCGGCTCTTTTTTGCTGCTTGGTCCATCGGGTGTGGGCAAAACAGAAACCGCCAAGTTTGTAGCCGAGAAAATTTTTGGTACCAAAAATAGTTTCGTGCGCATTGATATGTCGGAGTTTGGTGAGGCGCACACGGTGGCGCGTTTGATTGGCGCGCCGGCTGGCTATGTTGGCTTTGATGCGGGCGGTGGCCTAACCAACGCGGTTAAACAAGAACCATACAGTTTGGTGCTGCTCGATGAAATCGAAAAGGCTCACCCTAAAATTTTTGATGTGTTTTTGCAGGTGCTCGATGATGGTCGAGCCACCTCTGGGCAAGGTGAAACCATTGATTTTACTCACACTATTATCATGGCCACGTCTAATTTGGCTGTGCCCGAAATTATTGCCGCGCACCAACAAGGCGAAGATATTCACAGTGAGCAATTTTATCAAGAAAAATTGATGCCAGCCCTGGCCAAAGCATTTCGGTTAGAATTTATTAATCGTTTTGACGCTGTGCTAGTGTACAAACCGCTCGACCCGCCGGATTTACTCTCGATTGCGCAACTGACCATTAAAAAAGTCGAAGCACGGGCTGCTCAACATAACATTAAATTCAAAATTGACCCAAATGTGTTGGTCCAAAAAATTCAAACCCTGTCTGATCCGCGGTTTGGTGCTCGCCCGGTGGTGCGTTTTGTCGAATCAGTGTGCGAGGATTTAATTAGTCGCAAATTGTTATCGTAATATGAGCTTTGACGCCAAATCAGTACAGGCCACTATGACCGCGCGCCAGGCCCAATTAAACGCGCTTAAACCCCACTTGTCTGGGGCATTGTACCAAACCATTGCTAACAAACTAGCCGCCGAGGCAACCGCCGCCGCCAGCCTGCTGGCCTCGGAACAGGCGACCAAAGAACGTTTGTCACACTATTCGTTTGTGCTCGATCAACAGTATTTTGAGCAGAAATTTTTGTCATAATATGCCGGCCATAAATTTGGGTACCAACATTTTCCGCAACCGGCGCACGGCCATTGTGTTCAAAGACGGTGATCGTAATCGTCACATGTACATGCTGGGCAAGACTGGCGTCGGTAAATCAACCATGTTTCAAAACATGGCCTTGCAAGATATTGCCAATGGGCATGGGGTTTGTGTGATTGATCCACACGGAGAGTTGGTGGCAAATATTTTGGAACGCATTCCTGACCACCGCCACCAGGACGTGATTATATTTGACCCGGCTGACGCAGCGGCGGCCATGGGCTTGAATTTGCTGGATGCGGCCGATGAGTCTGAGCGCGATTTTTTGGTCGGGCAGTTAATTGAAATATTTTATAAATTGTTTGACCCTGAGCATACGGGTATTATTGGTCCGCAATTCGAGCACTGGTTGCGGTGCGCTGCCTTAACCGTGATGGCTGGTCCAGATGGCGGCACCTTGCTAGAAATTCCTAAATTATTTATTGACCCTAAGTTTTTGGAAGCCAAACGCCAACATTTGCGTGACCCACAGGTGATTGATTTTTGGGCCAAACAAATGGCGACTACGGCCGATTTTCACAAGTCCGAAATGCTCAACTATTTTACCTCAAAATTTGGTAATTTTTTGAATGTGGCCGTAATGCGCAATATTATGGGGCAACGGCGTTCGGCCGTGCATTTTGACCAATTAATTGCCGAGCGCAAAATTTTGCTAGTTGATTTAGCCAAAGGGAAAATTGGCGAAACTAATGCGTACATGCTGGGTTTGATTATGGTCGCTAAGTTGCAGGCAGCAGTGATGCGTCGCGCGGCCTTGCCACCAGCGCAGCGATCGCCGTTTTACTTGTACGTGGATGAATTTCAAAATGTCATCACCGACACCTTTGCAAGTTTGTTATCAGAGGCGCGTAAATACGGGTTGGCCGTGCATTTAACAAACCAATATTTTTCGCAGTTGCCGCTTAAATTGCAAAACGCAGTCTTGGGTAATGTGGGTACCTTGCTCGTGTTTCAGGTTGGGGTCGATGATGCCGAGCGGTTAGAACGCGAGTTTTTGCCGGTTACCAAAGAGGATATGGTTAATTTGCCGCGGCACCATTTTTATTTAAAATTGATGATTGATGGGCACATGAGTGATGCCTTTTCGGGCGTCAGTCAGGCGCCAACAGCCCCAAACCGTGACGGGCAAGCAGCTTGGTTGCGTCAGTTAACGCAATTGGCCTATGCCCGCCCAATGATTTTGGTGGAAGAAGAGGTTAGGCGTGCGTTGCGTTAGGGTTGTCGAATTAGCATAATTTTTGTATACTAGCATCAATATGGCACACCAAAACACTAACAAAATTAGGCATATGGGTAAACTCGGTCGACAGGACATGAATAGTCTGGGCCGGTTTGCGAGTGAACTTCGTGGGGGTGAGCGGAAAAGTAAAATTTCGTTTAAGCGTCTAAAACAAAAGCCACGATAAGTGGCTTTTGTGTTTGTGGGTTTGCTTAACGATAGAAAATATAGAAATGCTCGCCATCGTGAATGGCCTGTGCATCAACAATCGGGCGGGTGTAAGCACTGAGCCCGTTGAGGAAATTACGCATGTCGGCCATGTCGCTGTTAGTGACTTTTTTCCAACTCCAGCGCCCAGGACCAACCTGATCTTGGCGGTAGAAAATGACTGGATTTTTGTCGTTTTTACCGTTAATTGTACCAGTGCGGGGAATGGCGTTGCCATTGGTTCCGTTTAGTAGATCCATCATGGCATTTAGGCCATTAGTTGGGGCAAAAGCCCAGCGTGCGTTGGTGTCTTCACCACGGTAGAAAACGTATAGTCGATCGCGGTCAACAAACATGGCTTCGGCTACTGGTTTGCGATCAGCGAATTCACCCTGGGCGTTTAAAAAGCGGTTTAATTCATCGAGCGAAGCTCCTTCTTTTACCCGCCAATCAGTATAGCCAGGTTTGTCGCCACGATAGACGATATATAGAGTGTCGCCTTGGCCAGCAATAGTGCGCACCGCTGGTGCTTGCGTTGCACCAACTCCGTTCAAAAAGTCGAGGACGTCATAGATTTGCTGATACATGCGAATTTGCCAATTGGCACCACTAGTTTTTTGGCCCGCATCATACAGAACATCATTGATCTGGCGTGGTTTAATTGGTTCGGTTGGGCGGGTTTTAAGAATCGTGGCATCAATTTCACGCACTTCATTTTGGAGTGTCGGGGATACTTCTAAAGCTGGTGTTAGAGCATTATTTCGTACCCAGTAGACAGTTGAGCTGCCAGTGGCGCGGACTAATTGTCCATTGTGGGGCGTGGTGCTGGTAATGGCTGGACCAGTGGTTAAATTAAGCATAAAGTTTTCGTGAATGACACGAACTAAGCTTTCCCACTTTGGTCCATAAAGTGCGCCTGCAATTTCAGCGCTGGCAATTTGTTGGCGTACGTTGCCCGGCGCAATGGCGTAAATTTTGTTGGAATAGTCGGTTTTAACTAGCCGAGTACCAGGACGGTAATTGATACCACCACCAGATGGATAATTTTCTACACAGAGTGGGCTGATTTCTTTGACTGCTTTAAAGTCTGTGTACCAGGTAAAAAAAACTTCGCTGTTGGGAAAATACATCCGTTCGCCGCGGTCATTAACCATGTAAACTGCGGATTGTTTGGGTACTTTGAATAAATCACCATTGCTTAAAACAGGGCAATTTACCGCCTGACTAGGGTGCCCCCACAAACTTAAACCAAGTATAAATGCGCTAATGGTGAGCGAACGGTATTTCATAATGAGTAATTAAAAGTGCTGGTATAGTAGCACGCCCAGTTTTGCGGTACAATATGGGTATATGATTGGGGTTTTAATTATTTTGTTTGGCCTGTGTGTGGGTAGTTTTGTGCATGCGTGGGCTAGTCGTTTTGGTACAAAAAGTTCGGTGTGGTTCGGGCGTTCACAGTGCCCTCAGTGCAATCATAAATTGACCTGGTTCGAGATTGTGCCAGTATTTAGTTGGGTGTGGCTGCGCAATCGTTGTCGTTATTGTCAGCAAACGATTGGCTGGGAACCGGTGGTAGTCGAGGTTGGTTTTGCTGCTGGGCTGTGGTGGTTGTATGGTTTATTTGGTCTGACGTGGTCATTTTGGGGGTTAGCATGTCTGGGCGTGATTGGCGCGGTGTTGGCGTTGGTTGATTACCGAACGCAGACAGTGCCTGATAGTTTGGTTGTGGCCACGTTAGTAGTCGCTGCAATTTGGCAGTGGGGTAATCAGGCAGCGGTGTTCAATTTGTTGGGCGCAGTGGTCGTGGGCGTAGGATTTTTTTTGTGGCAATATGTGTTGTCGCGTGGGCAGTGGGTTGGGGCCGGGGATATTGGTTTAGGGGCAGTTATGGGGTTGGTGCTTGGTTGGCCGTATATTTTGATTGCCTTAACTAT
>CAYMID010000039.1:0-5267 GCA_964390625.1 uncultured Gammaproteobacteria bacterium
TGAACAGGGTGGCTCCTGGGAGCTGGCAGACAACGCACTAAAGTGCTCCTTCGGGAGAACTTGGGTGGAACCTCCCATTTGGGACCCAAGACCGTCAACGGTCTTTTTTTAATGCAAATTTTACAGTATAATTATCGTACTATGGCTACTAAATCAATGGACGATATTTTGTCGCTCGCCAAACGGCGCGGTTTTATTTTTCCAGGCTCCGAAATCTACGGGGGCTTGGCTAATAGCTGGGACTACGGTCCACTCGGCCACCTTTTGAAGCAAAACATCAAGGCCGCGTGGTGGAAATTTTTTGTGCAAGAACGCGCCGACATGGTGCCCATGGACACGGCGATTATCATGAACCCAAAAGTGTGGGAGGCATCCGGCCACTTGCAAAATTTTAGCGACCCACTGGCTGAATGCAAACAGTGCCACCACCGCTTCCGCACCGACCATTTGCTGGAAGCGCGCAGTGCTGAACCGGGCTATGACAAAGAAAAGCCAATCACCATCGAAGAAGTACCATGTCCAAATTGTGGTGGTCAATTTGCGCCGTCCAAGAATTTTAACTTGATGTTCAAAACCTTTATTGGTTCGACCGAGGATGATTCGTCGGTCGCGTATTTGCGTCCCGAAACTGCGGCGGGTATGTTTGTGAACTTTAAAAACGTGTGGCAGAGCACGCGCCGTCGCTTGCCATTTGGCATTGCGCAGATTGGTAAAAATTTCCGCAACGAAATTACCCCGGGCAACTTTATTTTCCGCACGCGCGAATTTGAAATTGGTGAATTTGAATATTTCATTAACCCCAAAGATTGGGAACCGATTTTCGAAATGTGGCTTAGTGAAATTAAACGTTGGTGGCAAGATGTGATGCAAATCGACATGAATAATTTGGTGTGGCACGAGATCGAAGATGGCGAACGCGCCCACTACAGTAAACGCACCGTGGATATTGAGTACAAGTATCCATTTGGTCTCAAGGAATTGCACGGCATTGCGTACCGCACTGACTTTGATTTGTCGCGTCACCAGGCGGTGAGTGGCGAGGATTTGCAGTACACTGACCCCGTGACGAACGAAAAGTTTTTGCCACACGTGATTGAACCAACCTTTGGGATTGACCGCATGCTGCTGGTTTGTTTGCTCGAGGCCTACCATGTGGAAGATGCACCAACCGCCGAAGAAGGGGAAAGCGAAGCGCGCGTGGTGATGAAGTTCCCAAAACATTTGGCCCCAATTAAAGTGGCCGTGTTGCCATTGTCGAAAAAGCCTGAATTATCGGGTCCGGCGCAAGAATTGGCCGCAACGCTTCGCAAACATTGGAACATTGAATACGATGAAACCCAAAGCATTGGTAAACGCTACCGCCGCCAAGACGAAATCGGCACCCCATTCTGCGTGACCATGGACTTTGATTCGCTCGAAGATAAGGCAGTGACCGTGCGCGACCGCGACACTATGGCCCAAGAACGGGTGGCCATTGCTGACCTGGTGGAATATTTACGCAATAAATTATCATAATCAAATATGTTTGAATCATATCAATTACCCAACAAAGCCCGTGTTATCTTGGTACCACAAGCCGACACGCAGTCGGTGACTGGTATGATTATGTTTCCAGTTGGTTCGCGTTACGAACCAGCCAAGTTAAACGGCGTGTCGCACTACATTGAACACCTCATGTTCAAAGGAACTGAGAAGCGCAAAAACACCCTCACTCTTACGCGCGAAATCGACCGTTTAGGTGCCGAATACAATGCGTTTACTGGCAAAGAATACACAGGGTATTATGTCAAAGCTGACGCCGAATACACCGAAACGCTCGTGGATATTTTGGCCGACATGCTATACAACTCAAAGTTCGATGCCAAAGAAATGGAGCGCGAAAAAAATGTGATTGGCGAAGAACTGCGCATGTACAATGATAATCCAGTCATGAGCATTGATTCGTTGTTCGAAAGCGTTATGTTCGATGGTCCGCTCGGCTGGGATATTGGCGGTACACCAGCGCTCGTCAATGCGTACAAACGCGACGAGGTGCTTAAATTCCGCGACAATCACTATGACCCAGCCAACATGACCATTATTTTGGCGGGAAAAATTACCGAAGCCACGCGCGAACGCATTGCTCAATATTTTGGGGCAAAAAAAAGCCGCACGCAAAAATTTGGCACTTACAAACCAGGTGTGTTTGGTGGCACTAGTAAATCCGCACGTTTCCGTATTCGTCACAAAGTCACTGACCAGGCGCAAATGATGCTTGGTTTTCCAGCCTTTAAACACACTGACCCACGCCAACCAGTCGCAGCCCTCATGAACACCATTTTGGGTGGTTCCATGAGTTCGCGTTTGTTTATTCAGGTGCGCGAGCGTCGCGGTCTGGCCTATACGGTCCGCAGTGGCATCGACAGTTTCCGCGACACTGGGTATGCGTATGTGCGCGCTGGTCTGGAAGCAAAAAATATCAACAAAGCCTTGGCTTGCATCAAGGACGAACTTAACAAAATGGCCACCAAACCAGTGAGTGCACAAGAATTGGCCGATGCCAAAACCCATATTCGGGGTGCCTTAACCTTGTCACTCGAGGATTCCAGCAACCAGGCCGATTGGTACGCGCGCCAGGCCATGTTTATGGACAAAATTTACACGCCCGAAGAGCGCCTCGCTTTGATTGAAAAAGTCACGGCCAAACAAATTCAAACTTTGGCCAAACAATTATTCCGCCCAAATCAAATGCGCCTCGCCATTATCGGCGACATTAAACCAGAAGCCATAAACTTCTAGTATGAAATATTTTTTTGCGAATTGGAAAGCGTACCTAAGTCCAGACGCAAGTGCGGACTTGGCGCGCGCCACTGCGGCCGTGACCGTGCCGAACACAGTGACGGCAGCGGTTTTTCCTAGCACCTTGTCGTTTCGAGAAGTTAAATCGCTGCTCGCTGGGACCACATGGCAATTGGGTGCGCAAAATATTTCGTGGGCACCGCCTGGTGCGTATACGGGCGAAACGGCGGCGGTATTTTTGCGCGAGGCGGGTGCCGAGTTTGTGTTGATTGGTCATTCGGAACACCGTCATGTGCTTGACGAGAGCGACCATGGTGTGGCCAAAAAATTAGCTGCAGCCTGGAATGCTGGCCTGACGCCGATTTTGTGTATTGGCGAAACAGCCGAAGATGCGTCCGCAGGTAAGCGCCAATACCGTTTGCAACAACAGCTTACCGCTGTGTTAGGTGAAGAAAAATGGCCAGCCAATGCGCCGCTGATTATTGCCTACGAACCAGTGTGGGCTATTGGCAGCGGCACGCCATGTACACCAGCCGATGCCGAGGATGTGGCAGGTTGGCTCCAGTTATATTTACAAACAACTTGGCAACGCACGGCACCAGTATTGTACGGTGGTAGTGTTGTGCCGGGCAACATTACGTCCTACTGGAATTGCCCAAGTTTGTCCGGGGTATTAGTTGGTACCCATTCGGTCCAACCAGGTTCGTTGGCCGAACTTATTAAAGCCATTTCTTAGTATGATGTGGATCATTGCCGCGATTTTGCTGGTCATTGCTAGTGCTGTGCTGGGAATTTTATTGGTCCGTCACTGGCCGCAGTTAGTCGTGCTTGATCCATCGCAATTGCCCGAAGAAAAAATGAACCAAAAGAAAGACGAATTTTTGCGTAAGCGTGCCGAGGAGCAGGCTGCTAAACGCCGCGGACAACAGGCGGGTTGGTTCAAACCACTCAGTCGTCGTTGGCGAATTGCTCAGTTAAATTTTCGCCAAGCGTTGGATGGGGTGGAGCGCAAACTCTTGGAATTGGGGCAGCAGCGTCGTTTAAATGTACCGCGCACCCCCGAAGAAGAACAGGCCTTGCGCACCTTGTTGCAAGACGGCCTTAATGCCGCCGACGCTCGTGACTGGAATAATGCCGAGAAAAAATTAATCGCCGCCATCCAGTTAGACGAGCGCAACGTGGCGGCCTATCGGGCTTTGGCAGGGGTGTATTTTGCACAAGACCAATTCGAGGAAGCCAAGCAGACATACCGATTTGTTTTATACCTGGATCCGCGTGATGATAGTGCGTTATTACATTTAGCCGAAATTGCCGAGCACGAGGGTAAACTAGAGGCCGCGGTTGATTATTACCAACAGGCTGTTTTGATTAACGACCACGTGGCTACGCGCTTTGCCAAATTAGCCGATTTACTGACCCAATTAAAGCAACCAGACACGGCCCTGGAGGCGATTCAGCAGGCCGTAATCCTAGAGCCACAGAATCCCAAATATCTTGACAATTTTATTGAAGCGAGTATACTAGCGGAGGATAAAAATTTGGCCGAAGAGGGCTATCGCCAGCTCCGGGCCGTAAATCCAGAAAACCACAAATTGGCAGCCTTCCGCGAACGTATTGACGCGCTGGGCTAAGCCCCACGCCGCCTTAGCTCAGCTGGTAGAGCAACAGTTTTGTAAACTGTGGGTCGTCGGTTCAATCCCGTCAGGCGGCTCATACTCCAAATGGAGTAGTTCACATGTACAACTTGATTTGGTATACTAAACCAGTATGCCAATTTCCCCAAAAGACCTAGCTCTCGTTAAGAAAATGTATAACGAGGGTGCCAGTGTTCGGCAAATTGCTGAGCATTATCAGGTGAGTCTCGACTCAGCTTATTATTTCTTTCGAAAAAATAAGATCGAGCGTCGGACTGCAGGGCAGAATAATACCCTCGCGTTCCAGCGAAAAGAAAACACTTTTACGCTCAAGGAAAACCTGACTGCTTTTGAAAAAGAATTAAAAGTAGCCGGAGCAATGTTATATTGGGGAGAGGGTTCACAGTGGCGTGGCGAAAAGATTGTTGATTTTGCTAATTCCAATCCAGGAATGGTACAGGTTTTTCTGTCCTTCTTGCGTCGGATTTATCAGATTAACGAGTCGAAATTACGGGCATATTTATATTGCTACAGCAATCAAAATGTGTCACAATTGCTGCAATTTTGGTCACAGGTAACAAAAATACCTACTAGTCAGTTCACTAAGCCCTATATTCGTCAAGATTTTAGGGTAGACAAAGATGGAAAAATGAGATATGGTGTAGTTCACATTCGTTACAATGATAAAAAGTTGTTAAACCAAATCCGTGACTTAATCCAAGAGTATAAAGAAAAGTTAGCTTAATGGGCAGGTTCCAGAGCGGTCAAATGGACTTGACTGTAAATCAAGTGGCCTTGTGCCTTCGTGGGTTCGATCCCCACCCTGCCCACACGTAAAACAAAAACTCCCTTTGG
>CAYMID010000040.1:0-5016 GCA_964390625.1 uncultured Gammaproteobacteria bacterium
TTAATTAAATTCACGATATCGGAACGAGCCAGGGTGGCCTTTGATGTCGAGGAGTAGGCTCTTGTGGTAGCCAAAATGCGATGTGGTAATGATGTAATCGGTATCGGAAAATGAATTTACGAGCGCGGCCGCAAGAGCCTTGGCAGTTTCGTGGGGAGCAATGTTGTGCGAAAGGTGTACAAAAGGAGAGAGGACTAAGTTTTTTGTGCCTACTTCCTGGGCGGTTTTGATGATTTCGTGATGGAATGCTTGAATTTGTGCTTCGCTATCACCGTTTTCCACCGTGAAAAAACACACCAAACAATCACTCATGTGTTCGGAATTAGTTTTTTTGGTTTCGGGAACAATTCCGGATGGCCAATTCGAAGGGGATACAAGATTGGTCTTAAATTGGTTGGCGTGTAGGAGTAAAGCGCGCATAAGTGCATTTACATTAAAATGTTTTAGTATTTTTGTCTAGGGCGAGCCTTGGTTAATAGGAGGTTGACAAAATCAAATTTTTTGGCTATAGTTGGCCAATATTTCTCTCATGAACACATTTTCTACATTGGGCCTACGCCCCGAGCTGGTGCAAGCGCTGGATACGATGGGTTTTTCGACGCCGACTGATATTCAGGGGCAGGCGATCCCGCATATTTTGAATTCGACTCAGGACCTGGTGGCCCTGGCGCAAACCGGGACGGGCAAGACGGGTGCGTTTAGTTTGCCGATTTTGTCGCGCATTGACCCGGTACTTAACCGCACACAGGCCTTGATTTTGTGCCCAACGCGCGAATTGTGTTTGCAAATTAGCAAGGATATTCGGGCGTTTTTGTCGTTTTTGCCAAACATCAAAGTGGCCGCGATTTATGGTGGTGACAGTTACACCACGCAGTTGCGCGCCTTGCAGGCTGGGCCGCAAATTATCGTGGGTACGCCAGGCCGCACGCTCGACATGGTGAATCGTGGTAAATTAAATTTGGAACATATTTCGTGGTTGGTGCTCGACGAGGCTGACGAAATGCTTAAGATGGGTTTTAAAGAAGAACTGGATGCGATTTTAAAAACTTCGCCGGCAACCAAACAAACCTTGCTGTTTTCGGCAACGATGGACCGTGTGGTGGAGCAGATTTCCAAGGCATACATGAAAAAGCCAAAGGAAATTACCACTGCGGCCAAGAATAGTGGCTCGGCCAACATTGCGCACGAGTATTATATTGTGCAAGCGCGTGACAAGTACGAGGCGCTTAAGCGCATTTTGGATATTCACCCACAGATTTACGGGATTATTTTTTGCAACACGCGGTTGGAAACGCAACACATTGCCAGCAAATTATCGCAAGAGCAATATACGGCCGCGGCAATTAGTGGCGAGTTGTCACAGGGGCAACGCGAGCAGGTAATGGCGCAATTTCGCAGCAAACAAATTCGTATTTTGGTGGCGACCGATGTGGCTGCGCGTGGGATTGATGTGAAGGAACTGAGCCACGTGATTCACTATGGCCTGCCAACCAAAGTTGAATATTACACGCACCGCAGTGGTCGCACGGGCCGCGCCAATAGCACCGGCACCTCGATTGCGATTGTGCATTCGCGCGAAACGTCGATGATTCGTTTTATCAGTAACAAAACTGGGGTAAAGTTTACGAACAAACAAATTCCCACGGCCAAAGATATTTGCACAGCGCAGCTATTGCATTTGATTGAAAAAATTCAGGAAACCAAAACTGATAACGTCGACATTACGCCATACTTGCCAATTATTGAAGAAAAATTAGCGCACCTAACACGCGAAGAATTAATTCAACATTTGGTCGCGGTGGAACTGAGTCGCTTTATTAATTTTTACAAAAATTTGCCTGACATTCACACGCCAGCCATGACGATTCAGGGCAATCCGCGCCCCGAATCATTTTCGACATCGGATATGGTGCGGTTGCGTTTGAACGTGGGGCGCAAACAGGGTTTTTCGGTGCCAGCACTGTTTGGCATGATTAATGCGTTGCCAGGCCTTAAGGGTTTGGTGGTTGGTGGCATTTGGCTCGAAAGTGACCACACGTTGTTCGAGGCCGAAGCGCGTCGGGCTGGTCAATTAATGGCCGCGTTGAGTGGCAAAAAAGTTGGCGGCATTATTTTGAATCTCACCACTATTACCGTGGCTAATCGTGGCCGCGCGGCTGCGGCTCCTCGTCGCTCGGCCCCACCGGCTCGCCCTTACACCAATCGCGTTTCCAAGGGCATGTTTGGTAAACGATAAAGTAGATTTTAAATTGCGAATTAGTTAGCCTTGACAAAAATCATTTTTTAGGTTATTTTTGTTGGTCTTTTGATTTAGCTTTTGTGTGGGTACTGCCCATAGAGAAGCTGGATCAAACGCCACGGTGGCGGATTGGTCGCACGCAACAAATAAGGGGTTAGAAATGAAGTTGGTGAACGCGTGTTTGGCGGTTGTGTTTGCATACCTGGTGCTTGTGTGCCTAGCCTGCCTGCATGATGAGGTGCCGATAGAGCGGCCGTGCATGTGTCTGCCCGCGCCTGCGGTAAAGGCGCTGGAGCCAGAGACGGTTGCCGCGGAGACCGTGACGGCACCGATCGAAGGGCCGCTCAAGATCACGGTCAGTTCGGTCCAGTTCGTGCCGACGGCCACGCCGTTCTCGCCACGCTTCCAGTGGATGGTGGCCAAGGAGACCGACGTCTTCACGTCGAATCCTGCAATTTCCGCGCTCGCGCCGCCGATGCCAGCTCAACCGGTTTGGCAACAGGAGTTCCAAAACAGTGTTGGCTACGCCGGGATGACATTCTTGGTGGCTGAAATGCTGCATCGCGAGTACGAGCGTTTGTTCGTCAGTGATCAAGCATTGAACGGACTGAAATTGTGGGACGCGTGGGCCATGCACTTGCGGATCACGATGCCCGACTATCCGTTGGGTTTTCTGTACAGCGAGTCGTTCTGCCGCACCATTGCGGACGAACGTACCAAGTTTCTTTGGCTTGTGTACTGAGCAACACAGGCACTCGCTACCGGGCCGAGGTGTAGATAACATCGCTTCCATGCTGGCCAAGTCAGCGATGGGTTGGAAGCGCAACCAACAACAAGGAGGTCGGAGCACACCCATCGCTCCTGACCAAAAAAACATCACTAAGTGGTGTTTTTTTGTTTGGCAAAAAAGCTATAATTTCCATTTACATTTCTACGGATATCTCAACTAGGGGGCAAGAGTATTGACAAAAACTTTGCTTTGCGATATGGTGTATCGTTGTTCTTTACATTCCCTACAACCAACTAAATAGCCTGATGAGCTGATAAAAAGGAGATTCGATGGAATTCGTCACTCTGCGTACGGGTAAGATCGTTCCATTTGTGATGTTTCAAACCGTCACCGCAATCATCAAGAAACTCTTTCATGAGGATGCGGTCCTGGTGTACGAGCTGGCGATGCTCTGCCGTGACCCCGAACACACTTTGTTCGGCGATACAGGCGGTACGCTCGAGAAGCTAGGGCTGGTGAGCAAGCAGGGTCAGCGGTTTGCGGTCAATACCATGATCAAGGAAATCGTCCTCGCTCTGGTGGTGGTTGATGGGCTGGACATGCGCCTCGTCGACCCTCGCGAGGCTGAACCTACAAAGCCTGCCACCAAAGTCGCCAGCCTCGATGATTACAAGATGTACTGCGCTGTGCGAAAGGTCGCTGACCTTGTCTGGAACTGTTCCCTGCAGCATGGAGTCGTGTACCCCGATCGGCGTCCAGACGGGAAGCCAAATCCGTTCTATAACCAGACGGCCAGCGGCCTGTTCATCGAGCATTGCTACCATCTTGTCACGTATCTCTGGACGCCGTGGGGGAAGTATTCCATGGTGAACGGAGGCTCTGGACGGTCTGAGGATTTCGAGGCGGCGTGGCGGGATATCTCTGGTAGCCTGGTGGTTTCACTCCACCAGGAGGGTGTTCAGACTGAGAGTGCTGGGTACATTGGCCCGGTCTATGCGGTCAACGCCCTCAGTGACGGGACTATTCTGCCACCGGCTCTGGAGCTGGATCGCAAGTGCTACGATTCACGCGAGATCGTAGACAGCGCCTGGAGTCGGCTCACCGATCGGTACCAGAAGGAGCGTCGGGGTTGATTCCTTTGTCATAGCTGACGGGGGTGGGGATAGTGGGGACCAAGTAATGCAAGGCCGCCCACAACCACTGTGACTACAAATAGTTGTGGTTACAGTAGTGGTGGTCTTGCATTTTAATCAAAAAAGCTTCAGCAAACACTGAAGTTTTTTTGTTTTAGTAGAGATTGCTAATGTTTGGGATCAGAAATGGGATAACAAAAACCACTCGATTGCTCGAATTCCTATTTACCCCGTAATTCCAACTTAAATTCTGTTAGAAATTTCTGTAAGAGTTTGGTGCGGCGCTCTGCAATCTTTCGAGCTGTTTTGGTGTACATTCTGGTCTGCACTTTTAGCAGGCGCACAAAGAAAAGATCGAGAGCATAATTTTTACTATCCGGTTCTCTTTTTTTACAAAACGGATCAACAGGGTTGTAGAATTGTCTCTGCATAGCGCCCGATGAAGCAAATGTCCGCATGATTGCGATTGCACCAGTTGCTTCTAAACCGTCGGCATCTTGAACAATTTGCTCTTCTAAAATTGTGTGTTTTAATCCTTTGCTAAAGGAACAGTTTTTAATTGCACTGTGCACCGAAGCAACTTTGTGTTTAGGAAAGTCTTTCATTTTTCTCAATATTTTTGCAACCGCATCAGCACTTTCATCAGAAGCCATCTTGGCTCTAGGATCATTTTTTGGGTAGAATACAAAATCGTGTAGCAACGCTGCTGGTATTACAATATCCAAATCCGCTTTTTCTTTTTTAGCGATGAGAATAGCATTAGCCAGGGTTCGGTGGGCATGATTAATATCGTGTGAAGGATCATGGCTAACCATCTGTTTTTGGGCAATGACAGATAATTCTTCCAATAAGTGCCTGTGCCATTTTTTCAAAGAGGATTTCATGTGTTTTGAAAAGATAAACAGTATTCTTTT
>CAYMID010000041.1:0-1087 GCA_964390625.1 uncultured Gammaproteobacteria bacterium
GTAGATTTGGCTGGCCTGGTAGACAAAGACAAAGAGCGTGCCCGCCTGGAAAAAGAAATTGCCTCAGTCGCGCCATACGTCGAGAGTATGAAGAAAAAGCTAAGCAACGAACAATTCGTCAACAATGCACCACCAGCGGTCATTGACATTGAACGCAAAAAACTGGCCGACGCCGAAGCCAAATTGGCCGCTTTAACTACGCAGCTTACTAATTTATAATATGCGTATCACTGTCACCACCCTGGCAGCGTTACTATTACTCGGCGCTGGTTGTGTCCCAGCTAAACCAATTGTTCCACCTATGACTAACTCACAAAACACCACTCTATCATTGCCAAAGCCGGGTGAAACCAAAAAAGTAACCTTTATGGTTGGGGTTGGTCAAACTGGTGGCATGGGTAGTATGCCCGTGGTCGACGAAAACGGTGCGCCCGTGCTAGTCGATGGCTTGGCCGTGTATGCCGACACTTTTTCCAAAGAAATTCAAAGTCGTTTGCCGGATTGCTACAGCGGCCTGCCTCGCATCACGATTAGTGCCACCATTAGTTTGGAGAAAAAACGCGACTTAAACCAATCAATTCCAGGCCCCGAGGATCACTACGAATCGTATTACACCATCGTAGCCCATAGTGTTGATTCGGTTAGTGTTCAAGCTGAACCTTGTGTTGAATAATATGATTTCTACAGATCCAAACCAAATTAAACAATTAATGACGCGCGGCGTGGCCAACATTTACCCATCGCCCGATTTTTTGGAAAAGGAATTAAAATCTGGCCGCCAGCTTTCGTTGTACACGGGTTATGACCCAACCGCGCCAACCTTGCACATTGGTCACGGCATTACGCTACTCAAATTGCGTCAGTTCCAGGACCTTGGCCACAAAATTATCATGCTCATTGGCGATTTCACGGGTATGATTGGTGACCCGACTGACAAATCGGCGGCACGTACGCGCTTAACACGCGAGCAGGTTTTGGAGAACTGCAAAAAGTACCAAGAACAAGCCGCTTCGATCCTTAAGTTTGATGGCGAAAATCCAGCGGTTATTAAATACAATAGCGAATGGCTGGGCAAAATGAATTTTGC
>CAYMID010000041.1:1187-4829 GCA_964390625.1 uncultured Gammaproteobacteria bacterium
GGTGGCAATGACCAGACCTTCAACATGCTGGCTGGGCGTACACTGATGCGCGAAATGAAAGGCAAAGAAAAATTCGTTTTGACCGCAAAATTATTGGCCGATGCCAATGGTAAGAAGATGGGCAAGAGCGAAGGTAACATGATCGCGCTCGCTGACTCGCCCGAAGATATGTTTGGTAAAGTCATGACCTGGACCGATGGTATGATTGTGCCGGCCTTTGAGTTATGCACACGTTTGTCCGATGACGAAATTACCGAGGTTAAAAAATCCTTGGAATCCGGGGCTAATCCACGTGACGCCAAATTAAAACTCGCATTTGAAATCACCAAGACTTTTTTGGGTGAGGTCGCCGCCGAACAAGGCCGCGCTCACTTTGAGAAGGTGATTCAAAGCAAAGAACGTCCAGATGAAATTCCCGAGGTAAAACCAAGCGCTTACGATGTGCTCACTGTATTGGTTGAAGCTGGAGTCGTAAAATCAAAATCAGATGCGCGCCGTGATATCGAGGGCGGTGGCGTTCGTGTGAATGACACTACGATTAGTGATTTTAAGGCCGAAGTTAAATCCGGAGACGTGATCCAAAAAGGCAAACGCTTCTTTGTTAAAGTGGTTTAGTATGTTGCAAGCGATTGAACACAAAATTGCTACTTTCCTGGCGAGCCAAGGCGTGACCGGAGTGATTGAATTATCAAGCCCGCCAAAAGCAGAGATGGGTGACTTGGCCTGGCCTTGTTTTGCGTTAGCTAAAGAAAAGGGTGTAAATCCAGCGGCTTTGGCTCAAGAATGGGCGGCAAAATTTCAAGATATAACTATTTCGGGGGTGGCCGAAGTATGCGCGTTTGGGCCATATGTGAATTTTTTTCTTGATACCGAAGCTGTCGCCGAGGCAGTAATTGCTGAAGTTTTTGCGAAAGGTGAAAATTATGGCCGTCACAACGCGGGCGCAGGCAAAAAAGTGATGATCGAATATCCCTCGCAAAACACGCACAAAGAATTTCACATTGGCCATTTGCGCAACGTGTGTATTGGTAATACGCTCGTGCAATTATTCCGCGCCGCAGGCTACGAGGTGCAGCCAGTTAATTACATTAATGATTTTGGTGCGCACGTAGCTAAGTGTTTGTGGGGTATTCAAAAATGGCACGCGCACGAGGAGCCCAAAGCCGATGAGGCCCAGCGTTGGTTGGGCGAAGTGTATGCCGAGGCTTCGGTTTATTTGGAAGATCATCCAGAGGAAAAAACCGAAGTTGACGCAATTCAGCTGCAATTAGAAGCGCATGATTCGGCCATTTGGCCGTTGTTTGAGAAAACGCGCGACTGGAGTTTGGCTGGCTTTAACCGCATTCAGGCCGAGTTGGGTTGTGCACACAAAGATTTATTTTTGGAAAGTCAGGTCAAAGCGCGTGGACAAGAATTGGTGGATGAATTAATCAAAAAGGGAATTGCCAAAGAAGGCGAGCGCGGGGCGATTATTATTGATTTGTCAGCCGATAACCTCGACATCGCCTTGCTCCGCAAATCCACCGGCGCTGGTGTGTACATGACCAGTGACTTGGCTTTGGCTGAACAAAAATTTGGTTCGCATGATATTGCCGAGAGTATTAATGTCACTGGTATTGAACAAAATTTTTACTTTAAACAGTTATTCCGCGTGCTAAAGCTCAATGGTTTTACCCACCAAATGACGCACATTGGGTATGGGCTCGTCACGTTGCCCGAAGGTAAAATGTCCTCGCGCAAGGGTAATGTGATTTTGTACGAAGGTCTGCGTGACCAGGTTATGGCCTACATGCAAGAAGAAGTCGGGAAGCGTCATACTGATTGGACCGAGGAAAAAATTGATGAGGTTGCCGCCACATTAACACAGGCTGTGCTTAAATTCACCATGCAAAAACACGAGGCGACCAAAACAATTGCGTTCAATTTCGACGAAGCCGTGAGTTTCGAGGGCTTTAGCGCACCGTATTTGCTGTACATGGTCGCGCGCATTAACAGTATTGTGCGCAAACAAAAACCAACCCCTGGCCCAGCGCTTGGTCTTACTCAACCAGCCGAAAAACAATTGGTGTTGCAACTCGCACGCTATCCCGAGGTGGTGCAAAAAGCGTTGGCTGAGTACAATCCGTCGACATTAACCAATTACGCCTTTGAGCTTGCACAATCATTTGGCTCGTTTTATCATCAACATTCGATTTTGGAGGCCGAAACAGCCGCGCTCGTAAACGCACGTTTGCAATTGGCCGCGGCCACGCGTCAGGTGTTGGTGCAAACCCTCGACCTTCTAACCATCCGTACGGTTGAGGAAATGTAGTGTTCAATGATTTGTCTTTGCCTTAGAAAAATTGTATACTGTTAGTTACTAACCATTAATCCCTGTCTATGTTCCCTAAGTCAACGCCTGAAACCAACTACTTGCCTGACCTGAACCGCGCCATGGCCCCGGCGCATGATGAAGTGGAAACCGTAGTCGGCCCATCGGTGATTGTCGAGGGTGACTTTGCCTCCGAAGGTAATATTTTGGTCAAAGGTACAGTCTCGGGTAGTGTCAAAACCGCTCGTCGCTTGACTGTCGAGCCAGGGGCCAAAATTATGGCCAATGTTAAGGCTGGCGACGCCATTGTTTCGGGCGAAGTGCGAGGTAATGTTAAAGTCGATGGTCAACTTGAGCTTACCGCTTCGGCTCGCGTGCTTGGTGATATTAATTGTCAGATTTTGGTGGTAGAAGCTGGCGCCCTAATTCAAGGTAAAATTGCCATGAATGGCCTGGAAGGTATGGAAATTGGCAGCGAAAAAAAACGACCAGCTGCCCGCCGTTTCAAAGGCGAAGTCGACGCTACTGACGAAGACGAGGTCTAAGGGTTGGTCCCAAATCGTCGGCTATGTATGTTTATCTTTACGACCATTTCCTCAAAAATAAGCGCGCCGAAAGCGCGCTAAAGGCCGTGGAGACCCGGTTGACAGATTTCGGGATCGCTGGTAAGATAATCAGGCTGCAAAATTTCACCAACCCCGAAGCTGTGGTTCAGGAAGAGCTCCGCCGTGGCGCCACGACGATTGTCGTGGTGGGGAATGATGAAACGTTTGCGCGTGTTCTGTCCAAAACTGCATCTTTGCCCGCCGTGTTTGGCTTTATTCCGGTTGGTGACCACAATACTATTGCGCCTGTGCTTGGCATCCCCATGGGGGCCGAGGCCGCCGATGTGTTGGCTCGCCGCCGCAAGGTCCGGCTCGACGTAGGTTGGTTCAACAACCGCTATTTTATTTCGCAACTGCACATCGCACCGCACCATTTTACCGTGGAGTACGATGAACGCTTTCGTGTCAGCAGTCAAAATGCGGAAATGGAGTTAGTGGTCTGCAATTTGCAACCATACCATTGGCAAACCAAGGACAAGGACATTGTTGTGCATCCACAAGACGGTAAGTTGGAAGCGTTTTTGCGCCCCATGCGTCGTCACGGGTGGTTGCGTCAAATCGAGTACGAAGACCCAAGCATTTTTCCATTCGAAGAAATGACAGTGGCGAGCGATACGCCATTTGTGGTCGAAGCTGATGGTAAAACATCAAAAGAAACGCGCATCACGATCAAACTGGCCAAAAGCCGGATCGAAATGATCGTTGGGCGCGAGCGACAATTTTAAG
>CAYMID010000042.1:0-4545 GCA_964390625.1 uncultured Gammaproteobacteria bacterium
TCTTTGTTGATAAGGAATGATTCGCGGTGGTAGCCGTCGAATAAATTGCCAAACATTTTTTTGGGACCATACACGCCATACGCGCGCCCAACGGCGTGGTCCGTATCGGCTAGAATCGGGAAGTTAAGGCTGAATTTGCTGGCAAATTTATCGTGCGATTGCACGTCATCGCCACTCACGCCAAGCACAACTACGCCGGCATTTTTTAACTTACTTAAATTATCACGGAACGAACAGGCCTCGGTTGTGCAGCCTGGAGTGTCATCTTTGGGGTAAAAATACAGCAGCACGGTTTGGCCCTTATATTGAGCCAATGAATGTGTTTGTCCGGTTTGATCCGAGAGTGAAAAAGCCGGGGCCAGTGTGTTGAGCATAGGTTTGCATGGTAAATAGAGGTAGTGTACAGTATTCTAATTACGCCCACAAATATGCCCGAACTCCCCGAGGTGGAAACCGTGCGCCGCGATTTAGAAAAGGTTTTGTTAAACACGCCAATTACAACGGTGACGGTTTTGCACCCCAAAACAATTCGACCATTGCCCATAGACGAATTTAGCAAAAAATTGCGTGGCCATGTTTTTGCCAAAATTACCCGCATTGGCAAGTTACTAATTTTCACCCTGCAGCCAAGCGGAGATATTTTGTTGGTGCATTTAAAAATGACTGGCCAAATGATTTACCAAATTGGGGCAAAAACAATGGCTGGCGGACACTCACTTTCCACACCACTCGACGATTTACCCAATAAACACACGCGGTTGGTGGTGACGTTCAAAGGCGGTGCGAAATTATTTTTTAATGACGTGCGGTTATTTGGTTATTGGAAATTTGTTGACCCGACTGAACTTGCCAAAATAAAAACAAAGTACGGCATTGAGCCGTTGACAGACAATTTTACCTGGCTAAATTTAAAAAAAGCTCTCGCGGGCCGTACAACAAATAGTAAAGCTGTGCTGTTGAATCAAGCGGTAATTTCGGGCATGGGTAATATTTATGTGGACGAGGCGTTGTGGCGCGCCAAAATTCAGCCTGGGCGGCGCGTTAATACATTAACAGAAAAGGAATTAAAAAAATTATGGCAGGCGTGTCATGAGGTGATTGAACTAGGGGTTAAACATCGCGGTACAACCTTCAATCACTTTGTCGATGGTCATGGCCAAAAGGGTGGGTTTCTTAAATTTCTGGAGGTGTATGGTAAAAAAGGGGAGCCATGCCGCCGTTGCCAAACCCCAATTAAAAAGGTCACCTTGGCTGGTCGGGGCACCCATTTTTGCCCAAAATGCCAGGTTTAGCCAGGGGTTGACTTATTTTCTAAGATTTCCTATAATACTCACACTTTTGGCGCGCCTAGCTCAGTTGGTTAGAGCATCTCGTTTACACCGAGAGGGTCGGGGGTTCGAATCCCTCGGCGCGCACAATAGGGGCTAGTCCTCTATAATTTCGCCGCTGCACTTCGTGCTGCGGTTCATTCCTCGGAAATACTCAAGCAGGCTTGGTATTTCACTCGGAATTTCGCCGCAGTAGCTCAGTTGGTAGAGCGCGTCCATGGTAAGGACGAGGTCACCAGTTCAATCCTGGTCTGTGGCTCTAGTAAACACCCGGTTGGGTGTTTTTTTGTTTTGAACTTACGCCGTTATTTGATATCCTAAAGTAAGTATCCATTTAAAATAATACTCATATGAGAATGCACGGCGAGGGATCAATTGGGTTAGTGGCTGCCGAACTCGGACGTGGCCGGGAAAAGGGGATTGAATATGGTGTGGAGCTCATGAAGCTTATTGCCAGCCTAGAGGGTGTAGGTTTAAGCAAAAAACAAGAAATGGCGGCTGGCGCAATTGGGGGTGCAATGACTGTTTTTGATGAGCAATTTGATAAATACGATATCCGTCACTCCAAGCAAGTGGGTGAGAGTGTTAAGAAAGCAGTTGCTGGTGAAATCGACGGTGTAGATTTACCGCCAGTCGTTGCCTCTGGAATTAAAATAGTTCGGGATAATCTAAATGGCACTGCGTTTGCGGCGTTGCAGGAAGTGACCCAAGCTCAATTGGATTCTATTCGTCAGCGGAATCCAGAAGTTTCTTTGGCCGAAGTCGAAGACATCGAAAAAAGAAAAGGTGGCGGCACATTGCTCTTGTTTGCCTTGGAAGTCAGCCCCGATCTGTCTGAAAAAAGAAAAGAGTGCTACCGGGAATTGGGTTACCTTATTCAGCTGTTGGACGATGTTACTGATGAACAGAAGGATAGGGCCGAGGGCATATCTACAATTATAACTTTAGGAATTACAAAACCAGAGGGGGTTAAGACTGTTAATCGGCAGTGTGCACGAGTACGAGCGTTATTCTCGGCCGAATACGAGGCGTACCAATTAGTTGATTTGTTTTCTTACATTGACCGAGCGATGAAAGGGTCGGGCGTGAAACTGTAAATTTTGTATGGAAAAATCAGTATTTGAAAATTTTGCAGTCGAGCGCGGTTGGGTGTTGGTGGGCGAGGGGTATGATAACGCCGTGTATTCGGACGCAGCGCGTGAGAAGATTTTTCGAGTTCCGAAAAAAACAGATGGACGTTCAGTAGTGGAACTTGAGGCTGTGGTTTTACCACAATTAGCTGCGCAGAATTTGGGTGCTTTTATTCCTGTGCCAACATTAAACGAGGGGGATAGTGTATTTTTTGCTGAGTATCCATTTGTGCGTGGTGCGTTGTATGATGAATTATCGACCAAAGAACAAGAAGAATTGTTAGTTAAACTCACGGGATTTTTATCAAATTTGCACAAGGTTGAAACGGCGCCATTCAACATGCTGCCGCAGATTAATTGGTATGAAAAATGTGCGACGCTGTATCAGGAGGTAATTGAGCATAAAGATTTGTTTACCGCTGCGCAATTAAAGTATGCGAAAAATTTGTTTGATTCATACTTAAATCATCCTGAATACAGAACCATCGCGCCTGCGCTCGTGCATGCGGATATTTCGCTCGACCATGTGTACTATGATGCAGGTAAGATTTCAGTGATTGATTGGAGTGATTTTTGCATCACTGATCCGGCGTATGAATTCCATCATTTGTTTGAGGAGGTTGATTTAAAGAAACAACATCTTTTGCAATATTATTATATTGAAGCTGACCCAACGTTTTGGAAACGGGCTGCGGCCTACCGATTTTTGACCAATTTTGACGCGCTTTTTGATTTTATAAAGAGTGGTAATCAGACTGCGGTGGAAGATTGTTTGGGGCACATTTCCGGTGACATGTTGGGATGCGATGACAACGTGCTTAGATTATGACCACCACGAAAACCAATAAATCTCTACTGCTGATTGGCCCAGGCGAACATTTTGGGCAGCACCTCATTAGAAAATTTGTCACCGAGGGCTATGCAATCGGAGTGATCTCGCAAAATAAACATAAACTTGACCAACTGGCTGATTGTTTGCGTTTAGAAAATATACACATTGTTACCGCTGCGGCTGATGTACGCGATTTTCAAGCTATCAAAAAAGCGGTCGACACACTCGTGCCAGCATTACCCGCGCTTGCGTGTGTTATTTTTAATGTTAAAAAAAGCCCACGGGGGTCGTGGGTGAATTTGGATACTTTTGATTTTTGCGATGCTTTGGCAACTAATGTGGGTGGTGCTTTAAATTGTGTTAAGGCAACAGCTCCATATCTCAAAAATACAGTAGGGGCTTCGATTATTATTACGGGCGGTGGGTACAAGGATAATCCTGATCCTAATAAATTGGCGTTATCTGTGTCCAAGGGAGCAGTACATACCTTGTACCAGGCTGTTGCTGCGGGATTACAAGAAGAGGGTATTACTATAAAAACGATTGTGATCGATGGGGTAGTTAGGGAGGAGGGTCCAATTAGGTCGCGCGAGGTGGCGAATTTGTTTTGGAATGCGCACTTGGACCACGAGCGTACTGAATTTTATTGCCATTGACCGTGTGGGTTGACAAGGCCAGCGATGCATGCTAATATGTTTAGTCCTTAGCATCACAAGTCTGCGCTAGGGAGGCAGTATGCCGCAGCAATGAGAGGCTTTCGATGATCAACTGTCTGGTTTGCACCAAGGTTTCCTTGACCGACGACATGCGGTACACCCTGTACCGTACCGCGTTCGAGATGTGCGCGAGCAAGATTGCCGAGCGCAAGGTGCGCGCACCCGGCTTCAGGGCCACGGTCAAGACGGATGGCCAACGAGGCATCATGGGAACGATCGCTGGGATCGTCTTCTCGGCCACGGTCGACACTGACCGGGGTGAGGGGCTCGTGATCTACATCGTTCGCGAACGCGACTTGTGTGCACCGGAAGACGGTGTCTGGGTTCCGGTCTCGCGGAGTTTCGCGCCCGCCGGCAGTTACAGCGTGCAGTAGCCCCACAAGAGCGAGGCGCCCCTTCCAGTGTGTCACCGCAAGGCACTGGTGGGGTTTCAAGGAGTTTTCTGCTTGCGGTCCCATCAAAAACAGCTTTTATAAAGGCTGTTTTTTTTGTTGTCTTGACCAAACACACCAATGTGGTAAGGTGTATACCTACACAGG
>CAYMID010000043.1:0-4159 GCA_964390625.1 uncultured Gammaproteobacteria bacterium
ATTACGCTCTAAAGCTTAGTAAAAATAAAACAGCCTCGATTCGGGGCTGTTTTTTAATTTCAGAATTGCAAGGCTCTGCCCAATCTTGCTTTTTTGGCTAAAATATGGTAATAAATACGCAGACCATGGTGGTCTCAATCGGTTCGGAGTCTGAAAAATGAACAAGGCTGCTGTCCTCGCTGTCGTTGCTCTGCTCGCTGGTGTCATCGCCTTCGCTGTTGGCGTGCAGCGGGAAGAGGAGGCGAAGTACGCGCAGCAGATGCGCGACTACGCCGTCGCGCAGAAGACGAGCGAGGAGGTCGAGAAGCCTCCGTCCGCCGAGGACTTCCAGTCGGGCAAGATGCCACCATTCTCGGACGACTGGAACGGCTTCGAAGTCAAAATCTGTCTCTGGTCTATCCAGGGGCAGGCTGGGCCGTTCCCGTACTCCCGCTACAGTGGTGTCGGCACCATCTGGATGAGAAGTGAGCTCGTCGGGGCGGAGGAGGGCAAGTTTTGCGCCACCTTCCCGGTGCTTACGGACAAACCTACGTTCTCAGTCCGTTTGGACCTGGAGCGGAAGGAGGCGTTCCGTCAGCTCTTTTATCGTTACCGCCATGTACGTAACGGTAATATCGGCGAATGGAATGTTGAAAGCGAGGCCACCCTGTACGGGGATGGCTTCTACAAGTTCGATCTCCACGCCTCGCCGTGAGTTCGACAAGGAGCCAGGCGCTTCGCACGCACCTCCGACGGCATACGCCGCTGGCTCCTTCGGGAACCACCGCAGCCCGTCGGAATCAGTCAAAAGGGCACCAGCACATGGTGTCTTTTTGTTTGCGCAACTGAGCGCATTTTGGTATCATTACCACACCTCGTAATATGGTTTTTGAACTATACATCCAGCAGCAAAATTTTACGGTTGAGCTCTGGAAAAATTTGGTCAAAACAATCAGCCATCATTTGCACGCGTTTCAAGCGGCTGAAATCACGATTTATTTTGGGCCAGACCACATGGTTTTTTTTGTTGAAGCGCCGCAGGATTTTTCAATTTTGAGTCGAGAGTTTGCGCCGTTTATTTTGAAAAAAGAAACTTTACCATTTTCGCGCTTATCAAAAGCTAAACGTATTAGACTAAGTGTAAAATCACACGAAGACTTGGTTGATTTGGGTGAGCGTCAGCGCTTCAAAAAACACCGCAATTTAGAACGTGTTTCGATTTCAATTCACAAACGGCTCGGTTGGTTTTCGTTTAAGACACGTCTGTTTTTCCGCGATACACAGGCGCAATTATTGGTTGCGCGCAAATCGAGTTGGCATTTTCCATATCAACTCTTGGCCGTGGATTTTTCGCACGTCATTAATTACAAGAAAAAATCATTGCCTTTATATGTTAAGCTCGACAAGGTCCGTCACTTGTTGACCAAAACACCAAGTCAGGGATTTTTAGAAGTGCAGGGTTTCCCGTATTTAAACACGCCTGAATACGTTTCAATTACTGAATTTGATTTTAGTCGTCACTCACTGATTGTTGGGCAGACTGGCACGGGCAAATCCAAATTTATTGAGCTGTTTGTCAAACAATTGTACAAACACAATTTGCAAGACCAGTACACCGTGGTTGTGCTTGATCCACACGCGTCGCTGTACGCAGATTTTTTGTCGTTTAAAGACAGTACGAATATTAATTTCCGCACCTCAGCCTGTCAATTGTTTGCGCAATTGGGCGAGCCAAAAGTGGCGGTGGAATTGACGATTCTGCTGTTTGAAACTTTAATGAAAGACCAGTTTAACCCGCAAATGGAACGCGTACTCAAATATTGCTTGTTTGTTTTGTTCACCACAAACCAAATGTCGCTCGAGGCTTTGCATGTCATGCTCACTGATGTAAGTCGCCGCAAAGAACTCCTGGCCATGCCTGGTTTATCTGACTCAGTTATTCAATTTTTTGACACTGATTTTGTTGAGCTCGAGACACGCCACTACCAAGTGGCTATTATGCCAATTTTAACCCTGCTCGATGAATTGAATTTCTTGCCGATTAGCAACTTCCAGGAAAGCGAACCGCTAGCCGAGATTTTGCAGGCCAATTCACTCGTGTTTTTGTCATTGGATAAAATTTTGTTAGGGGATAAAGCCACAAAATTGGTCGCGGGTTTATTGATTCAGCAATTATTTTTGCTCGCGCAATCGCGTGTGATTGGCAAAAAACTAATTTTCATTGTGGACGAAGTTTCAGTAGTTCAAAATAAGGCCCTGTCCTCGATTTTATCTGAAGCGCGTAAATTTGACTTGTCACTATTTTTAACGCAACAATACCTGGGCCAGGTTGAGGACGATCTGTTAAAATCAATTATTGCCAATGTTTACAATTACTTTATTTTCAAAGTTTCCGAAGACGATGCTAAACGTTTGGTTAATAATTTAGAATTTGAATTTGCCGCTGACCAGTTAGCCGCAGCCAAAGAAGAAAAGGGGTTGAGTGAAGAAGCCTTGCGAACGCGCATGATTACAACCCTGAACCCGCGCGAATGTATGGTGCGAGTGTATCGCGGCGATCGTTTTTACCCGGTTTTTAAAGCCAAAACCATGAACATCTAATCTACGCCTATGGAACAAGCTCAAAAAATACTAAACGCCATTGTCAAAGATATTTTCGGAGTCGAACGCACGATTCCGCTTGAATTGTTTGCGAAAAATAATTGCACGGGAATTCCACTGCCTGAACCAGCCACGTGCGTGGTGTCTGGCAAGCAGACCTGGATTTATGACCAGCAGCCGGGGCAGCGTATTATTAGCCCAGATGTGGCTGACCAAAAAATCGAAGCTGGTGAATGGTTTTTACCAAAACAGCCAATTAATTCCATGGACGATTTGTTCAAAGCCTGGGAGCGTGTGAATTATATGGGTGGTGAAAAAATAATTAACAGCAAAGATGTATCTGAGTCTGATTCAGTTACCACTTCTTCTTCCATTTACCGTAGTTCGCTCATTAATAGTTCGAAAAACATTATTTTTTCGAACACGATTTACAATTCTAATTTTGTCGCTGCATCAAAAGGTAGCGAAGCCTGCAACTATGGCATCCGCATGTTTGATAGTTTGTTCTGTTCGTCTGGATACGAAATCCGTTGGTCAAATAAGGTTTCGCGTAGTCTGTTTATTACGGACAGCTATGATTTATTTGAATGCATGTTCTGTTATTCTTTGCGCAGCAAAAAATACTGCATTGCGAATATGCAATTTGAAAAAGAAGAATACTTCCGGATTAAAGAAATGGTAATTCAGTGGCTCTTACCACGCCTCGGTTAGAGCTCGCGAATTGAATCAGCGATCGCATTATACTCAGCCAATTGCTTGGCTAGGACTTCATTTGGTTGACCGTTTTTGAGCGAGGTTTCTAAATTTTTGGCGAACACTTCATAATTAGTAGCTATGTCGCCTCCGCTTTCTTCACTAGCCCAAGCATACACTGGGGTGTTCCGAGGGAAGAGTGGTAAGCGCAATTCAACTAGCGTGCCATTGATAACTGCTGGCGCGTAGTATACATAATTATCAATCGACACGTCATACCCGCAGAAATACACGGCACGGTTTCCGGTTTTGCTCACAACACTGTTAATTGCCTCGCAACCAACATTGTAATTCGTGGCGTTCATATTTTTACCAGACACATACGCAATCATGTGGTCCAGTTCGACTGGGGTGCGACCAAAATCTTTTTTACAATAATCTTCCTCTTGTTTTTTTAAACACCCTTCGTAGTTTTTCTTAAACCAATCTGGACTAATCAAATCAATGCCAGCCATGGGGCCAAGGTCAATCGAGACCTCGTTAAAATCGGGCGTTGGCCAAGTCGGCGGGTATTTAAATGCAATTCCAGCCGCATCATTCGCAAATGTTTTCCAATCAGTTGTGCTTACTGTTGGTGTGGTAGATACAAATGGGAAGTCCTGACGTGGGGGAGTTTGACCGGTTTCGTACGGGTGCTTAATGCAACCAGCACCAAGGAGCGCTATACTAGATAGAGTTAAAATATAAGCTTTTTTCATACGGTCTGCTAAATAGTAGTAAAATAAGTATACCACACCAAACAAAAAAGAAGCCGCTAGACTTCTTTCTGTAGTGACCCGGGTGGGGATCGAACCCACGACCATCAGCTTAAAAGGCTGCTGCTCTA
>CAYMID010000044.1:0-4083 GCA_964390625.1 uncultured Gammaproteobacteria bacterium
TCTGGAATTGGCCCAAAGAGTGCGCTCAATATTTTGGGCCTTGGTTCAATTGCTAATATTCAAGCAGCAATTGCGCGTGGTGATATTGCCTATTTAACAAGTGTGCAGGGTATGGGCAAGAAAACCGCCGAGCGCGTGGTGGTTGAGCTAAAGGCCAAACTAAAAGGAGCGACGAGCGCAGAGGGGGAATTGCCAACTGGGGCAACGGATGTGTTGGGTGATGTGGTCGATGGGTTGGTGGCCATGGGCTACTCGGCTGCCGAGGCACGTCAAGCCGCACAATCACTTTCGACGGTGGGTAAAGATAGCGGGCAACTACTGCGTGAGGCTTTGGCAAAAATGAATTAAATTCTAGAAATAAAAAACCTCCCAGGCGGGAGGTTTTTAGTTGTCAGTGATTAGGCTTCGGTTGATTCTTCAACCTCATCGGCAGTGCCACTTTCTAGTACTGCAATGCTGACCACATAATCACCCTCGGCTTTAAAGCGCATCACGCGCACGCCCTGGGTGGCGCGACCGAGCGATGAAATGGTTTTGAGTGGTGTACGCACCACTTGGCCCTTGGCCGAGATCAGGAGTAAATCTTCCTCGATCGAGTTGTTGATAATGCGAGCGTTAATAAGCGCGCCGGTTTTTTCGGTAATGTTCATGGTTTTGATCCCACTACCACCGCGGCCCTGTACTTTGTATTCGCTAATTTCGGTGCGTTTGCCCAGGCCGTTTTTGGAAACCACCAACAGTTCGAGCACTTTCTTTTTTACTAAGTCTGGCGACACTACATCCATGCCCACAATTACGTCATTGGATTTAAGGCGCATGCCACGCACACCAGCCGCGGTCCGGCCCATGTCGCGCACATCAGTTTCGCGGAAGCGAATCGCCTGGCCCTGTGAGGTGGCAATGATAATGTCGTCTTGGCCACTCGAAGGTCGGACCCATTCCAACATGTCATCGGGTTTGAGCTTAAGGGCAATCAAACCACTGCGGCGTACATTTTTAAAATCATCGAGTTCAGTCTTTTTAATCGTGCCTTGGTTGGTTACCATCACCAAATACTTGTACTTGGTCATGTCGTCCATGGACAAGATCGCCGACACTGATTCGTTTGGGGCGAGCTGCAAGAAGTTCACCAGCGCCTGGCCCTTAGCTGTGCGCGAGGCCACTGGAATATCGTAGGCACGCAATTGGAACACGCGGCCGCGGTTTGTGAAGAAGAGCAGGTTGTCGTGCGTATTGGTGGAAATCAAATGTTCGATAATGTCTTCTTCTTTGGTCGTGAGGCCAATCACGCCCTTGCCACCGCGCGATTGAGTGCGGAAAGTATCAATTGGCATACGCTTGATGTATCCATCTTGCGTGGCCATGATAATGGTTGGTTCGTTTGGTACCAAATCCTCGATGCTAAATTCTTTGACTCCGTGCGCCATGATCTGGGTGCGGCGTGGATTGGCAAAATCTTTTTTAATATCCACCACTTCGGTGCGGATAATGCTGAGCATTTTCTTGGGACTTTCCAAAATTGATTTGAGTTCTTTAATCAGCGCGAGTTTTTCGGCCAGCTCATCTTCGATTTTTTGACTTTCCAGGTTAGCCAATTGTTGCAAGCGCATTTCCAAAATCGCAGTGGCCTGACGATCAGTAAAATCAAACTTTTTAATCAAGTTTACCTTGGCTTCGTCTTTGTCTTTTGAGGCACGGATCAGCGCAATCACGGCATCGATTTTATCGATTGCTTTTTTAAGACCTTCCAAAATATGCGCACGTTCCTCGGCTTTGTTTAAATCAAATTCAGTACGGCGGCGCACAACCACTTGGCGGTGCTTAACGTATTCTTCGAGAATTGATTTTAAATTCAATACCCGTGGCTGCAAACCATCCACGAGCGCGAGCATGTTTAGGTGGAACGTGGTTTGTAAATCGGTCATCTGGAACAGGCGATTGAGCACTTTTTTTGGGTATGAATCTTTTTTCAGCTCAATCACAATGCGCACCCCTTCTTTGTTTGATTCATCGCGCAAATCTTTGATGCCTTCTAATTTTTTCTCTTGCACTAACTCGGCAATTTTTTCAATAAGTGCAGCTTTGTTTACTTGGTAAGGGACTTCGGTGACAATGATGCGGAATTGGTCAGATTTACCTTCTTGAATTTCGGTCTTAGCACGAATCACCACCCCACCACGACCAGTGGCGTAGGCGGCCGCAATGTCTTTTTTGTTGTAAATAATACCGCCAGTAGGAAAGTCTGGACCAGGGATAAAGTTAACTAAATCATCAATGGTCGCGTCTGGATTGTCGATTAAATGGGTCACGGCATCACAAATCTCGCCCAAGTTGTGTGGCGGAATATTGGTGGCCATACCAACCGCAATACCCATGCTGCCGTTTAGAAGCAAGTTTGGTAATTTGCTTGGCAACACCCGTGGTTCTTGGTGCGAGCCATCGTAGGTGGCTCCAAAGTCAACTGTGTTTTTTTCAATATCCAGCAATAGTTGTTCAGCGACAGCGTGCAACTTGGCCTCGGTATAACGCATGGCCGCGGCACTGTCACCATCCATGGAGCCAAAGTTACCTTGCCCAAACACGAGCGGGTGACGCATGCTAAAGTCCTGCGCCATGCGCACGAGCGAGTCGTAAATCGCATTGTCGCCGTGTGGGTGGTATTTAGCCATCACCTCACCAACCACATTAGCGGATTTGCGGAATTTAGCCGTATGACGCAAACCAATTTGCCACATCGCAAACAAAATACGGCGGTGAATTGGCTTAAGACCATCACGCACATCAGGCAGGGCACGCGACACAATTACACTCATGGCATAATCCAAATAGGATTTGCGCATTTCGTCTTCCAAGTGGATTGGTTCAATTTTGCCAGCGGCAATTGGTAATAAGGTGTTTTGGGCTGACGCTTTGGGCATATTTGGTAATTAATTTGTCGTTGTAGTTGTTTTAGTAGTGCTAGTAGCAGTTGTGCTCGTGGACAAGGTGGCTAGTAGAGCGGCTCGTAGCGCTTCTTCACTGGGAGCCGTACCAGTGGTTTGAGCCGTACTGCTAGTGGCTAAGCGCAATTTTTCGTTGTTAATCATGACAGTGTTCAGCAGTGCTTGCAAGTCTTGGGTAGTGGAGTTAGCAATGTCCTTCTCGACACTGCGACCATCAAAGGTTCGCACCACCAAACTTTGCATGTTGTACACCCAAAAGGCACCGATCACCAATGTACACAGCGCGACTCCGATCCACACCCACCGTCTTTGTCGGGGATTGCTGTGAATTACAATCGGACGTTTAGTAGCGGCAACGTGCGTAATTGGCACGGCCGTAGCCTGTTCGCTTTCTTGCATGATCAAACTCGGCAAATCGCGCACCAAGTCTTTGATGGCTTGGCGGTCAGAGCTATTTGGGCGACGAGTTGGTTTTTTAGCGACAGGCATACAAACTTATTCTTTACTGAGCACGACCACCCGAGTTTCGTCGGCTGGTAAATCTTTTTTCTTAATAATTACTTTGGCCTCTGGCTCAACCGCTGCCCCCATTTCCTTAAGGAAGGCCGAAACCGGGTTAGCTTTGGGGTCAACGTCGCTTTGGTAGGCGATTGGGATAACAATCCGTGGTTCCAGAGCGTTAACGGCTTTAACTGCGCTGGTGGCGTCATAGCCATCGCCACCACCAACTGGCACAAACAGGACATCAACATCACCCAAAACTTCGCGTTGGCGGTCGGTCAAGGGTAGATTGGTTAGACCTAGGTGACCCAAACTCAGGCCCTCGGCGTCGAGGCGGACCACAGTATTGGTTTCGCCTGCGGCTACGGCCGACATCAAGACCCCTTTAAGGTCGCATTCACCAGGTGTGGCCAAGGTAAAAGGCTCACCAGCCAGGACTGTGCCCGCCTCACCACGGGTCAGAATCGCAATATCTGGGGTTAAACTGCGCGGAAATGAGCCGGTTTCCGGCTTATACGCATCGATAATAATTACCACGTCTTCGTCCGCGTTTTTGGTTTGTAGTCTTACGGCTGTGCCGCCTAACCAGGAAATATGCATAAAAATTTTGATTTTACGCCTGTTAGTATAGCCCATCAGG
>CAYMID010000045.1:0-3994 GCA_964390625.1 uncultured Gammaproteobacteria bacterium
CAAATAAAAAATCCCCCGTTGCCGAGGGATTTTTTTAACTGGCGAAAATTACTTCAAAGTAACTTTACCACCAGCTTCTTCGATTTTCTTTTTCATTTCTTCGGCTTCTTCCTTCTTGACGTTTTCCTTTACCATCTTTGGAGCGCCGTCAACGAGGGCCTTAGCATCAGCGAGACCGAGGCCAGTGATTTCCTTTACAACCTTGATCACGGCGATCTTGTTGGAACCACCATCAGTGAGTTCAACGCCGAATTCAGATTTTTCTTCGGCAGCACCGGCAGCAGCGCCACCAGCAACTGGAGCAGCCATCATCATGGCAGGAGCAGCAGCCGAAACGCCAAACTTTTCTTCCAAAACCTTTACCAATTCGGAAAGGTCGAGTACCGACATCTTTTCGATCTCGACTACGAGGGCCTGGAATTTCTCAGGCACTACTACAGTTTTTTCTTCAGACATATAGGTAAATAATAATTACGCTTTCTTGTCCTTAATTCCATTAAGGACAGTGACCAAACCGCTCAAGTTGCCACCCAACACGCGGACAAAGCCGGAGATTGGAGCTTGCAACGTACCAACCAATTGACCAAGGAGCTGTTGCTTGCTTGGGAGGCTGGAGAGCGCTTTGACTTTGGCTGAATCGATGAATTGACCTTCCAAAATACCACCAAAGATCTTCAAAACATCATGTGTTTTGGCGAACTCAGCGATAACCTGGGCTGGAGCCACTTCGTCGGACAGACCAAATACTGCGGCCACACTACCATCGAATGCCTTAGGGTCGTTAGCAGCGATACCAGCGTCCTGCAACGCTTTGCGGAGCAAGGTTTTCTTGGTAGCGACAAACGTAACGTTCTGCTCGCGGCACTTGCGACGGAGTTCCTCAGTTTCTTTGACCTTAAGGCCACCGAAATTGGCGAACACTACCGATTTGGCCGATTGCAGACCAGACCCAAGGACTTCGAGGGAGCTGGCTTTGATTTGCTTGGTTTTTGCCATAGCGAATAAAAAAAGTGGTTTCTCAACCACAGCATCCAGTGTCGACCTTTTGTCCTGCCCCCTAGGGGGAAGAAGAAGTCACCTCGGTAGCGTATTTAATCCTTACGGAAGCTACTGTCTGCGGTTTTGATGGCAGGAATATACCATGGTTTGACAGGCTTGTCAAGGATTGACAAAATCGCCAAAATCCGCTATATTAAGCCGTTCCGAGACAACACTAAGGAGGTCGGGGCATGTTGTGGGATTTTTTGCTGGGATTCCTTATCGGACGTGCGACCAGCGATGGTCGCGGACCTGGGTGCCTGATGGGCTGTCTGGGATTAGTCATCAGGTTCATCTTGCTGATCGTCATCCTCGGCATCCTTGGACACATGTGCTAGGGGGGGCTTGGTCGGCGGCGGTGCATTCGCATCGCCCCGGCCACCAACAATCTTGACAGCGGCCAATTGTTTCATTATACTAACGCCACAAATTTAATGGCACCATCGTCTAGTGGTTAGGACATCAGGTTTTCATCCTGAGAACAGGGGTTCGATTCCCCTTGGTGCTACTGCTCGAGAACTTCACTAAAAATAGTGAAGTTCTTGTTTTATTATAGAGAAAACAAAAGGTTCGATTATGCTTTTTCCTGGAGCTGATATTTTAGCAAGATTACTTAAATGACCGAACGAGAATCGAACTTTTTATCCTTGTGTCTTGACAATAATACCTTTTTAGGTTATACTTCGATGTTCGTGTGCTGACGGCTCACGAATAATTCTTAGTCGAATGACTAAGTCGTCCTACCAAAAGGATAAGGGTGTCATGTCTGTGCACCGCCTCACAGACATTCAGAAAATTGGAGATCGTATGGTCACCATGGGTCAGGAACTGGGTCTCACACAGGGACCGTCTCGCGAAGCACTGTTCGACAGCCCGAGGCTGGGTTCGGATGCCAGGGAACTCCGTGTCTTGGAGTTCTGGGGCGAGAAACTCAGCGAAGACGGGTCAAAAATCGGCGGTTCACTGCCGGTCGAAATTGAAGGTCTCCACAAGGCCGGCGACAACGGTCGCGAGTGGTTCTTCTGGGGACAGCTCAAGCAGATCACTTCGGGATCCACGTGGGTGCCGAAGTGGGAAGCCAAGAGCGTCTGCTTCGTCTTCGGCAAGTGGAACACCTATCACCGAACCGGCAAGATCACCTTCGCTGAAACCTCGTTCTTCCAGAACCCGTTGAACAAGTAGTACTTCACCTCACAACCGTTGGGGTGGAGCAGCAAGCCACCCCAACGTCATTAAATTTTCAAGATTGGAAGTTTAGTGACGGGTGGCTTGTTTTATTTCCATTATAAATATCTGCCACTTTATCACTTCTTTAAAGAAAAGGTTCCAACGGTCAATAGAGTGGTCTACCAATTATAAATTCAGAAGCCCCACGCGCGCAATGCACGTGGGGCTTTTGTTACCGAAGATTAACGTGTAAGCGGGTTAATGCCCAAAGCACGCAACCTATCCATCACAAAGAACGTGATCGCTGACGAGGCCATGTTGTTCGTCAGACCAGCCGAGACGACCTTGACCCACTCGTCGAACCAGATCATGAACACCTTGAGATGCTCGTCTGCATCCAGTTTGGTCGGCACATACTCTACCGTACGCAACAAACCCAAAAACGGATACATGCCCCCAGTGCTACTACGCACTTGCGCACCCTGCGGCAGACCTCCCGCAAGCGGGATAACCGAAGGCAGACGAATGCCGACCTCGCTCTCGAACTCACGGCGGGCAGCGTTGGCCCAATCGCCACCATCTTCTGGCTCGAGACCACCGCTTGGAGGCACAAGCACGACCTTGTCGAAACCGTGCATGTACTCCGCCGTGATTGGTACGAGCCAACCACCCTCGTGCGGTAGTATGGCCAGAGTTGTAACCCAGGGCGGCAATTCTGCCCGAAACCCCGTGAAAAGCGTTTTGTCAGGACTAAGCAACGACATGACCGAAACCCCTGGTGCGTATCGATCCAGTTGACGTTGGTCACTTGTGCTCAACCCCCCGGCACGGTACGCTTCTAACGTAGTGTCTGAAACCACTCGCGGCCAGGGTTTAACACCAAGATGCTCCAGAACCTGGTTCAAGGTACCAAGGGTAGCAATCGGAAACTTGCCAAAGTATTGAACCTCGCTCATGTACAACCTCGCTAACTAAAGTTTGGTCAGATTCACCCCGGAATCACATTAACCCGAAGCGAATAAATATCTTAGGTCAAAATCATTGTTTTGTCAAAGATATATAAACATGTTAGGATTAGATATTAAGATTAAAATATGAAAATTCTCGGAATTGAATCCTCGTGCGACGACACTTCGGTAGCCCTGGTTGATTGCCAAGGCGACCAATTTACCGTGCTAGCCGAGAAGACTGCTAGCCAAATTGAGATTCACAAACAATACGGTGGCGTGGTGCCCGAAGTCGCAGGCCGCCAACACGCCGAGGCGATTTTTCCGGTGATTGAAGAGGTCATGCGTGGACACGAACGACCAGACGCGATTACGGTCACCGCTGGGCCAGGCCTTATTACTGGCCTGGCGATTGGCGTGGAGGCAGCACGCGCATTGTCATATTTGTGGAACGCACCTCTCGTCCGCACTAATCACATGGATGGTCACGTGCACTCGGTGCAAATTAAACCTGAATCAACCCCACTCCAGTTCCCTGCCTTGGCCCTGTTAGTATCTGGTGGACACACCGAATTACTACTAATGCACGACCATGGTCGCTACGAAAAACTAGGGGCAACTCGCGACGATGCGGCCGGTGAATGTTTTGATAAAGTCGCCAAATTGCTAGGATTAGAATATCCCGGTGGCCCCAAAATTTCTGCCTTAGCCAAAACTGGCAACAACCACGCCGTACCACTCCCTCGCCCAATGTTGCGCGAAGATAATTTTGATTTTAGCTTTGCCGGTTTAAAAACCGCGGCCTTGTATTGGTTGCGCGATAATGAACTATCGGTTGCACC
>CAYMID010000046.1:0-3681 GCA_964390625.1 uncultured Gammaproteobacteria bacterium
CCAATTCGGCCATTCTATCTTAATATATGCGTCAATCTCAGTTATTTACCAAAACAAGCAAAACCGTACCAGCTGACGAAACCGCCAAAAATGCGCGTCTTCTTATTCAAGCTGGCTATGTCTACAAAGTCATGGCTGGTGTGTATGCGTATACAACGCTCGGTCTTAAGGTGCTAGAAAATATTAAACGGATCGTGCGCGAAGAAATGAATGCCATTAATGGTCAAGAAATTATCATGAGTAGTTTACAGCGCAAAGAAACCTGGGAAGGGACAGGCCGCTGGGACGATGAAGTTGTGGATGTGTGGTTCAAATCAAAATTAAAAGATGAAACCGAAGTTGGTTTTGGCTGGAGTCACGAAGAAGCAATTTTGGAAATGATGCAGCAATTTGTTAAAAGCTACAAGGATTTGCCTGCAAGTGTTTACCAATTCCAAACCAAATTACGCAATGAATTGCGAGCAAAAAGTGGGATCATGCGCGGCCGTGAGTTTGTCATGAAGGACATGTATTCACTTCATGTTTCCAAAGAAGACATGGATGTATATTACGACAAGGTAATTGCCGCATATAAACGCTGCTATGATCGCCTTGGTTTAGGTGATAGCACATTTGTTACATTTGCCAGCGGTGGTGCATTCACCAAGTTTAGTCATGAATTCCAAACTATTTGTGATGCGGGTGAAGACATTCTGTATGTAAATGACGATCGCACCGTGGCGGTTAACGAAGAAGTTCTCGAAGACGCTGCACGGGAGCTTGGTATTGAAAAGGATGCTTTAAAACCAGTAAAGAGTGCAGAAGTTGGCAATATTTTTAAGTTCGGTACGGAAAAATCCGAACAAATGAAAATTTATTTTACCGATAGTGATGGGGTGCAAAAGCCTATTTATTTGGCTTCATACGGCATTGGGATTACGCGTGTCATGGGCGTGATTGTAGAAAAGTTTGCCGATGACAAAGGCATTGTCTGGCCAAGCGAAATCGCTCCATTTAAATTCCATTTGGTTTCATTAGCCACGGATGCAGAGACAATCGAAAAGGCAAATGGTGTGTATGAATCACTCGTTAATTCAGGTGCCGAAGTGTTATACGACGACCGTGCCGATGTTCGCGCCGGTGAGAAATTTGCCGACAGTGATTTGCTTGGCTTGCCATGGCGTTTGGTAATTAGTACCAAAAGTTTGGCCGCAGGGGGTGTAGAAGTAAAAAATCGTACCACTGGCGAAACTCAAATTATTGCTCTAACTGATTTGTTAGCTTGGACCAAGTCCATTTAATATGCTGAAACGCTTTTTCAACCGAGTTGGGAAAGACATCGGCATTGACCTGGGTACTTCGAATACCCGTGTGTACACCAAGGACAAGGGGATTGTGATCGATGAACCGTCGGTAGTGGCGATTAACACCAAGACCGAGCAGATTTTGGCAGTTGGTCAAGAGGCCAAGAGTATGCTTGGCAAAACGCCACCGCACATTCTAGTGTCGCGGCCACTGACCAATGGGATTATTTCGGACTACGAAATTACCGAGAAAATGTTACGCTACTTTATTGACCGTGTGTACGAGGGCACGCTGTCGGTGATGTCGCGACCACGTGTAGTCATTGGCGTGCCAATGGATGTGACCGAAGTAGAAATTAAGGCCGTGGCTGATGCAGCCGATGCCGCTGGTGCGCGCGAAGTGTTTATTGTGCAGCAACCAATGTTGGCGGCACTTGGTGGTCGCATGCCAATCCAGGATCCACTTGGCAACATGATTGTGGATGTTGGTGGTGGCAAGACCGAAATTGCGGTGATTTCGTTATCAGGTGTGGTGACGTGGAAATCCACCCCAATTGCGGGCGAAGAATTAAATCGCAACATCATCCAATACGCGCGCGAATCATTCAACCTAGTGGTTGGCGAAGCGCACGCCGAATACATTAAAACTAAAATTGGCGCCATGGTGCCAGGTCCAGAACCGGTGCAATTTCCGATGCGTGGACGCGATGTGTTGACTGGCTTACCAAAAGAATTAATGATTACTGACGCACATATTCGCGAGGCCATGGAGCGTTCGGTCCGCAGTATTATCGATCACATCAAAATGACCCTCGAGGTAACGCCACCAGAATTAACCGCTGATATCCACGAGCGTGGTTTATTGTTAACTGGTGGGGGAGCCTATGTGCGTGGTCTTGATCGCTTAATTGCCCAAGCCACCGAAATTCCAGTGCGCATTGTCGATGATCCGCTCACTGCCGTAATTCGGGGTACTAGCGTTCTTTTGGACGATCCGGCCTTGTTGCAATTGGTGGCTTTGCCAACCATGAAGCGCGCTAAAATTTAAATATGCGGCCGCGCTTTGTGACAGCGGCGAGTATTTTTTTTGTACTAGCCCTAGTCGTAGCCGCCGAACAGCGTGGCTGGTTGTCGCCTTTGGAAAATTTAGCCCACTCAGGTTTTAACGGCGTTTCGCGGGCCTTGTACCGCACCTCGGTGTCCGATGAGTATACGTTAACCACTTCAACTGCAGTCCTTGAAGCCACGGTCTTGCGGTTAGAGCAGGAGAACTTTGCCCTGCGTGACCAATTAGAATTTTTTGCCTCAAGTACAATTCCGCACGTTGGGGCCGATGTAATTGGTCGCGATATCGATCCGCTGGGGACAACTTTAGTCATTAATGCGGGGACACGTCAGGCCCTACAAATTGGTCAACCTGTTATCACTGGTAATGGTCAATTAATTGGAACAGTAGTTCGTGTGAGCGAAACCACTGCGATTGTGCGGTTGTTAACTGACCCACAAAGTCGCATTGCGGCCTCGGTCTTGAACCGTGATCACAGTGTTGGTGTTGTGGAAGGGGGTTATGGAATTAGTGTCCGTTTGAATTTAATTCCCCAAAATGAGGTCGTGGTACCTGGTGATTACATCGTAACTTCTGGACTCGAGGCGTCATTGCCACGTGGTTTATATATTGGCCAAGTCGAAGTCGTGGAAAAAAAACCGCAGCAGCCGTTTCAGGAAGCAGTGTTAAAAACCGCGGCTGATTTACACCACGTGACCGTAGTGTCAGTGCTCCTATACTCACACTAATATGTTTCGGGCCCTGCAAGTACTAGGGGGCAGTTTAGCTGTGTTAGCAGTGTTTTTTTTGCACCTCGGTTTTGCCTATGTGCTACCACACCCATACCAGCTCGCCAATGTCTTAATGGCGGGTTTAGTATTAATGCTCATGGCCACTAATTCGGGCAAAGTGGTCTGGATTGCGGCTGCGCTGTACTGGTGTTTAGAATTGTATACAGTTACGCCATTTGGGGTAGTGTTAATCGCTGGCACCATGGGCATGTTAATTACGTATTGGCTCTACCAAAGTTTAATTACAAACCGCACTTTACCCGCAGTTGGGGCTTTGGTTGCGACTGGTTTAGTTAGTTACCGTACTGGTTACACCATTGGTATTCTTTTGGTTGGGCAAGCACCAACTGATTGGGGTGCTTATGCCACCACCCTGGCCTGGGAATTAGTTATGACCATTCTGTTTACTACTGTCATGTTTGTGATTTTACGTCGTTGGCTGCGGAGTTTGCGGACTGATCGTGCTACTCGTTCAATTCACTGGTATGCCAATTGAATTTGACCACACCGAATTATTTCCAATTGGACGTCGTCGGCCAACTGACAACAATTTGGCTGGCAA
>CAYMID010000047.1:0-2994 GCA_964390625.1 uncultured Gammaproteobacteria bacterium
TTGGATTTGGGTTCTGGGCGAGCAAAAAAAGCCGCGACTGAGGCTGGTTTTAATGCCAACACTAACGAAACCACCCTGGCCGAAAATATCGGTTCGGCTGTGCGTGTGTTGTTATCGTTAACGGGCATTATCTTTACTGGCTTAATGGTGTATGCAGGCTTTTTGTGGATGACTGCTAAAGGTGACGAGTCAAAAGTGGAAAAAGCTCAAGAAATTATCAAGGCTGCAATTATCGGTTGGGTAGTGACCATTGGAGCGTATTCGATTACTGATTTTGTAGTGCCGGCTATTTTAAGCCGTCTAGGTGGAAGCTAATATGCGATTGCGCCGCACAATTTTTACGGTATTGGCCGTCGTAGCACTCGTGGTCGCGCCTGTGCATGGGGCTGGGTTGTCGGATACGGTTGGCGCGCAGATTAAAGCAAGCGGTAAAAGTGCAGGGTTGGTAACTAAAGAAGGAAAAACCGTAGATCCACGCCTCGCTGCCGCAGGCATCATTCAAATGATGCTACAGTTACTTGGAATTATTTTTGTGTGTTTAGTGGTTTTAGGTGGTTTTTGGCTACTAACCGCCAAGGGTGACGAAGCTAAAATTGATAAAGCACACACCACAATTCAAGCGGCGGTTATCGGATTGGTAATTATTTTGCTGTCGTACAGCATTTCGCGCTTTGTGGGGAACCAGATTCGGGCTAGTCTTGAAGAGGTTTACAGTGATCCGACACAAACTCAACCGTAATATGAAAAAAATACTTATTTTGCTGGCATTAGGAGTTGTAATTTTAGGGAATGGTTCAATTGCGAGCGCCCAAAGTTTGGGGGCTGATATACAGAAGCAAAGTGCAGCATTTGCAGGTAAAAATGGCGCGGGTTTGACTGCTCGTGACCCTCGGGTAGTGGTGGGGAAGGTAATTAAAATTTTGTTAACTTTTACTGGAATTATCTTTGTATCCTACACGGTCTACGGTGGTTTTTTGATTATGACCGCCAATGGTAACGATGACCAGATAAGTAAAGCGCGTAGCATTGTAACCCAAGGAACTATTGGGATAGTCTTAATTTTATCAGCGTACGGGATTTCCTTTTTGGTGTATCGGTTTATTTTGCAAGCACAACAAAATCCGTTCGGAACATTTTATGGTTGGGGTGTGGAGGCGGACAAGAGTGGTTTTTACAATAATGACCCACTGGAAAAACATTATGACATCCCGTTAGATGCGCTGCCAGATAATGATAAATTCTAGATTTGTGTAGTGATCGTTTTGAGGATTGTTTGGGCCGCAGGCGAAAGAGGACGGACTGGTTTGGGTGTGTATGGGCGAAGTAAAATTCGGGAGACAGTGCTAGCAATGGCACTGTCTTTTTTTACAACTAAACCGAGCTGGTTGTTGGTGATAAAGCGGGCGTTTGCTTCTTCCTGGCCAGGAATAGGGAATACGGCCACCAACGGGCGACCAGCGACTAGACATTCGGTGGTAGTTAGGCCGCCAGATTTTGATATGACTACATCGGCCAAACGGACCAAATCGGCCATGTCTTCGGTCCAACCAAGGACACGTAGGTCATGATGTGAGGTGGGCAAGGCTTTGAGTCGTTGGTACAAAGCTTCATTCTTGCCCGCTACCGCAATAATAGTTGTTGGTTCAGTTAGTTTTTCGAGTCGTTTTACCACAACCGTTAAATCAATTAGTCCTTGGCCGCCAGAGAGTGCTAAGATGACCGGTTTGTCGAGCGACACCTGGTATTTTTGGGCCAAAGCAGTACGGTCGAATGGCTCGTACCAGGCGGGGGCAACCGGAATACCACTAACAATCACTTGGTTGGGATCCAGTTTGGCCTCTCTGATTAATTGTCCGCGAACAAATTCGGTGGCCACAAAGTAGTAGCGCACTTTGGGTTGAACCCAGTACCAATGTAGACCATAATCGGTCACCACCACACTCACCGGCGCAGTAATGGTAATGCCTGGTGGTGGTTCGGCCAAAAAATAGGCAGGCACACTGTTGGTACAAATAATATGGTCAGGTGCAAAATCAATAATGGCCTGATAAAAGGCTTTGCTGCCAAAAAACTTGGCCGGAGTAATGGTTTTGGCGGCAAATTTGGTGAAGCGTTTGGAATTGCTCACCGAGTATAGGTAACTCCAAAACCGTGGGGATTTTTTGGTGATTGAATGGTACGAGTCCACTAGACCAGCCCGATACAGCGCAGGCAAATACTCAGACATTTCTAGGTGAGCCACGGTTAGGTTTGGAAAAAATTGAGCCGCAGTTTTTTCCAGGGCAACCGCAGCTTGAACATGACCCGAACCAGCTGCTAGCGAAATAACAAGGACACGGGTCATAGGTGCTTAACGATCTAACCCAAACACCAGTGAAAGCAGGGTCAGGACCAGACTAAATAAAATCGCCCAGCCCCAGCCAGTTACTTTGAAGCCGGGTACAATGGCGCTGGCCAGCATAATGATGGCCGCATTGATAACCAGGGTGAACAAACCAAGGGTCACGATATTGATTGGCAAGGTCAAGAGTAACAAGATTGGTCGCACAACCAAATTTAGCAAGGCAATTACGACCGCAGTGACAAAGGCAGCAAAAAAACCAGTTACCTGGACCCCAGGGAGCAGGTAGGCACTAATCAGGACAACGAGGGTGGCGGCGAGCCAGTGCATGATTTGGTCCATAGGTGTATACTTTTAAGAGTAATCACTACTTAAACTGTACCTTGTCTATGTCTACTTGTCCAGAATGTGGGGCGATGATGGAAGAAATGGGAAATAGTCTGCGCTGCGAAGAGTGCGGCTATGTGGCACCAGTGTATGGGGATGGCGAGGAGGGGGGAGACGAGAGCTACGAATAATTTGTGTAAATAAAAACACCCCAGCAAAGGGGTGGCCAACGGGGATCGAACCCGTACTGCGAGTACCACAAACTCGCGTGATAACCATTTCACTATGGCCACCCCCCTGGGGGTGTTTTGCTGGCTGAGTATACC
>CAYMID010000048.1:0-2720 GCA_964390625.1 uncultured Gammaproteobacteria bacterium
AACAAAAAACAGCCCCGCGAGAGGCTGTTTTGATTGGTGCAAATTTACTGCGCAATTTCGACTTTGACACTTGGACCCATGGCACTGGTCAAGTGCAAACTCTTGATGTATGTACCCTTGGCACTGCTTGGCTTAACGCGCTTAAGGGCTTCCAAGAAAGCGGCCAAGTTTTCTTTGATCTGTGCTTCGGAGAAGCTAACCTTGCCAATCACTTGGTGAATGTTACCACCTTCGTCATTTTTAAAGGCTGCTTTACCTTTCTTTAATTCCGAAACCATCTTTTTAACATCTGGGCTAACGGTATCAGTCTTTGGGTTAGGCATGAGACCCTTTGGACCAAGCACCTTGGCGGCCAAGGCCATCTTAGGCATCATGTCAGGGGTAGCGACGGCAATATCAAATTCGATTTTCAAAAGGCCGTCTTTAAGCTTTTTGATATCTTCTTCGCCGTAAATGAAGTCTGCGCCACCTTCCTGAGCGGCTTTTTCGTTGTTAGCACCAACGAACGCAGCAATCTTCTTGGCTTTACCAGTACCATGTGGCAAGGCCACGGTGGAGCGGATCTGCTGGTCACTCTTGCTTGGGTCAATCCCCAGGCGAGCGTGGACTTCGACCGAAGCATCGAATTTTACGGTGCTGGTCTGCTTAACGAGCGCAATGGCTTCGTCAATCGAGTAAGTTTTGGTCTTGTTGACCAAGGCCTTGAGGGCTGACATACGTTTAGACATAGGTCTAGGCGTTAGTGGTAATAGCCCCCGTAGGGTCGGGGTCCCACTTAAATAATGGCCGTAGTTTAGCGCTTTTTACCTGGTTTGTCAAGGCTGACCTGGTTTTGCGGACGACCAGCTCGCCAGGCCGCCAAATTGGCCAGCGAGGTGTCGATAATCCGGTGAATGGCCTCGGTGGTGTTAAAGGCGTTGTGAGGGGTTACAATTACGTTGGGGTGGTCAACCAAAACCGTGTTGACCAGCGAAGTCTTGATTACGCACTGGGGCTGTTCCCCAAAAAGCAGCACTGGATCGTGCATAATTTCCTCGTTTTCGAGTACGTCCAAGCCCGCCCCCGCCACCTGGCCACTCTGCAAACCCGCCAACAGCGCCGCCCCATCAATCACCCCGCCGCGCGACGTGTTGATAATGTACACACCGCGTTTAGTCTTTTGAATCGTTTTTTTGTTCAATAGGTGAGTGGTCGATTTAGTGAGCGGTGTGTGCACGGTAATAATATCCGAAACCTTCAATAGTTTATCCAATGTCACGTATGAAAAATCATACATGCGTGCCAAATTCCGCTTGGGGAATGGGTCGTACGCCACAATATTCACCTCAAAACCAGCCAGCATTTTAATTAATTGCAAGCCAATTTTGCCCGTGCCAATTACCCCAATTGTTTTGCCTTGCAAATCAAAACCGCGCAAATCGTGATAATCGTAACAACCTTCTTTGACACGTTTGACCGAGGCAAATAATTTCCGCGACAACGCCAACATTAGGGTGAGCGCGTGTTGCGCCACCGTATAATCGCCGTACGAGGGGACAGTGCACACTGCAATTTTGCGCCGTTTCGCCTCGGCCACATCAATGTGGTCGTACCCAGTCGAGAACGCCAAAATCAATTGCAAATTCGGTAATTTATCCAGCACGGCTTTGTTCACTTTGGAATCCACAAATACGCCCAAAACTTCGGTATCCGGTTTTAATTTTTTAATATCCAACACGTCGGTAATCACCTCGGCCTGTACACCTTTTAGTTTAGTTTGCAAATAACTAGCTAAATCCGGCGTTAGGCTTAGGAAAAATTGGGCGAGTGGTTTCATACAGAATTTTATTCTAGTATAACAGCAAAATTGAGCAATAAAAAGAGCTTAGTAATAGTAGTATCTTTACTGCGTGGGGACTTTCGGCCTGGCTTTATGAGTCCCAAACTGGCGGACTTTTTTTATTTTTTAAGATGAGAAAGAAACTCAGTTTTATTTACTTGGTTAAATTACACCATTGACATTTTGGCTAGTGTATGATGATATAGCGTAAAGCTACGAGATTTACTCGCGGCGAAGACTAACCTTAGCCTTTAGAAGAAGGAGTAATCCATGGCAACCGATGGTCCGACCCCGCCCCCCTGTGATTCGGAAATCTTTGAAAAAGGCCAGCCCGTGGCCGCCCTCGATGCTCGGTCCAACGCGGCCGAGAACTGGGTGCGGGCAGTGGCTAGCAAGGCGCACGCCCGCGTTGACTGGCACTACAGCGGCGGCATCGCGCAGGTTCTCCACCTCGGAGACAACGAGAGCCGAGCCCGTGTGGAAGCGGCGATGGATGAGCTCGGGCCGACCCTCGAGGGCACGGTCATACGGCGCTACGGGTCTGGCGAGTCCGGCCTGTACAGGAAGGGTGTCACCCAGACCCCTCCTGGAGCTGTCGCCTCGTTCATGGACCCGCATACGGGCAAGGCGGTCTACATGGTCGAACCCGACCAGAAGTAGACGCGTCGTTGCCCCAATCCCAAGGCCCGTACTGGATGTTCTTCGGAACATTACAGGCGGGCCTTCTTCATTTTTAAAAATTTTGTTTACCTCTCTACACGAGAGACCTTTGGCGCAGTATTTCTACTGATTTATACAAGCAAAATGTCCAAACAAAAAACCCGCTGTGACGCGGGTTTTTATTTGTGAAGTGATTAGGCTTCGACCTTCACGCCCATTTGGCGGGCAGTGCCGGCAATGA
>CAYMID010000049.1:0-2672 GCA_964390625.1 uncultured Gammaproteobacteria bacterium
ATTTGTGTAAATAGAATATTAGCCAATTTTTTAGTTTTTAATCAGACCATTTTTTTGTATTTGTCCCGTTTGGTGGTGAGTAGCTGCTGTAATTCTTTGGCTTCTTCGGGGGTAATTTGCCCATCCACTTTCATTTGAGTAATGATAAGCATGCCCTGGTCAATTTTGTTGAGGGCTTCGGGGGCAATTTTTCCTTGATCAACTAGGGTTAGGATTTTGTTTATTTTTTGCTGTGCTTCTTCGGGGGTTTCGGCGTCAATCTGTCTAAGTTCATTAGGGTTATCATTTTCATGATTGAATTCTGCGGCTACGGCCCGATCGTCAGCTGCTTCGTTTTGTACTTTTTTAGCGTGCAACAACACACCAGTCTCGATTGCGCCAGAAATCAAAAAAGGAGTAATACCGCGGGCAACTGTTTTTTTGATTTTATCAAAAAAGGGGGCTGGTGATCCTCCGTGTTCGCTCATATTTTTGGCAAATTAAAATTGCACCTTCACGTTTTGACGTTCGGTAGCATCTTCAATTTCGAAGAATTCTGACTTTACAAAACCCAGACTTTTGGCAAAAAAATTAGTAGGGAAAACTTCGAGTTTGGTGTTGAAATCGCGTACCTGGCCATTGTAAAAGCGGCGACTAGACATGATTTTGTTTTCGGTGTCCGACAGTTCGTCCATCAACTGGTTTACATTAGTGTTGGCCTTTAGGTCTGGGTAGGCCTCAACCGCAACACGCAGACTGCCTAACATTTGTCCTAATTGACCTTCGGTTTTGGCCAAAGTGGCGGTATCACCAGCGCGTTGAGCGTCCATGGCCTGCGAACGGTACTTAGTAATGTTTTCCAAAAGACCTTGTTCGTGACGTAAATACCCCTTAACACTCTCAACCAGGTTTGGAATTAAGTCGTGGCGGCGTTTGAGTTGAACATCAATATCGCTCCAGGCTTCTTTAACCCGGTTGCGGAGGGTGATTAAGCCATTGTACATCATGATCAGCCACAGACCCATGGCAATTAGGGCAATTAAGAGAATAATCGGAACTGACATACTTTCTAAGTAGATTAAACCTTGCAAAAAGCTAGGCTTTGAGTATACTATGGATTGTAAGGAAAATGACTCTTGCTGTCAATTATGTTCACAATCGTATTGTTTATACTGGTATTAAGCTTGGTTGTCCTGGTCCACGAGGCCGGGCATTTTTTAGTGGCCAAAAAGTCGGGGATGAAGGTCTATGAGTTTGGTTGGGGATTTCCACCTCGGGCCATTGGTTGGTATCGTGACCCAAAGACCAAAAAAATCGTGCGGGTGGGGGGCGGAAACAAGCAAAATTTAGCTGAGGTTAGCGGTGGAAGCGATACGGCTGAAGAATTTCCGGCCACAGTCTATTCGATCAATTGGCTCCCGCTCGGGGGGTTTGTCAAAATTAAAGGCGAGAATGGTAACGACCAGTCGCCAGACAGCTTTGGGTCAAAGTCATTTTGGCGTCGCCTTAGTACGATTGTGGCTGGGGTGGCCATGAATGTAGTCTTGGCCGCTGTACTCCTGGGGGTTGGGTTTATGATTGGCTTGCCGACCGACATGGATGGCTTTAATGACCCTAAGGCGATTGTGGTTGAAGCACCGGCAGTTATGATTCAGCAAATCTCTCCAGATTCAGCCGCAGCCAAGGCTGGGCTAGTAGTGGGAGATAAAATTGTAACGTTTAATGGGCAACCAGTTACCAGTGCCGATCAAATCATTTCTTTAACCAAAACTAATGGTACGCAGCCAATTACCGCAGGGGTTCAGGGCAAGGGTAAGGCGCTGCGCGAGGTTACTGTAACCCCAACCGTAGTCGAAGGTAGTCCACGTCTCGGTGTTATGCTCGCCAATGCCGGTGTAGTGCGTTACCCTTGGTATATTGCAATATATAAAGGTGCGATTGCGGCTTGGTTTGGTCTCATTAATATTTTCATTGCCTTCTATTTACTCATTAAGAATTTGATTTTAGGCAATGGTTTATTGTTTGCAGTGTCTGGTCCGGTTGGTGTAGCTGCGGCCGTAGGCGAGAGTGCTCGTTTGGGTTTCAATTACATCATTAATACTACAGCCATGATTTCGCTTAGTTTGGCTGCGATCAACATTTTGCCGATTCCGGCACTCGACGGTGGCCGTGCCTTCTTTATTATTATTGAAAAAATTATCGGTCGTAAATTACCCGCTAAATACGAACAGGCCATTCACGCGATTGGTTTTGTAGCTTTATTGGCGTTAATTGCCGTGGTTACGTGGCGTGATATCGCGGCCTTGCTATAGTTATGTATATGTTTGATCAATTAGAACAATTGCGTAAAAAAATCATCCAAAAACTCGAAAAGGTGAATGACCTAGCGAGTTTGGAAGCCTTGGAAAATGAGGTCTTTTCACGCCAAAGCGGTGTATTGACCGCGGTTATGAAGGCGATTAAAGATGTGAATGGTGCCGAAAAAAAAGCATATGGCGAGGTCTCGAATAAATTAAAAGCAGAGCTGGAGAGTTTATTTGTAAATAAATGGACCGCACTTGATACGGCACGATTTACCAATTTGGCAACCGACGAGCAAATCGATGTCACGCAACCGTTATTACCAAAAGCCTTGAAGGGTCATATTCATCCCGTCAGTCAGGTACAAAGTGAACTCGAAGATTTGTTCACGA
>CAYMID010000050.1:0-2366 GCA_964390625.1 uncultured Gammaproteobacteria bacterium
TAGCAATTGAACCAAGGCCCAAAATATTGAGCGCACTCTTTGGGCCAATTCCAGACACTGTGAGCAACAGACGAAAAAAATCTCGCTCGGCCGTAGTACCAAAACCAAACAATTCTTGGGCTGAGTCACTCACTTTCAAATACGTGTACACACGCGTGCTAGCGCCAATAATACTTTCAGCTGCTCGCGCTGGCGTTACACTAATTTCATACGCCACTCCACCGCTGGTTTCTACCAACAGCACTGGGCCGTTTTTTTCTAGTAAAATACCAGCGACTAAACCGATCATACTTATTGTTTGACAGCCCTAATTAAAGCCTGAATTTCTGGGCTGTTTTTACGTGCACGCAAACCTTCGACATATGCCGAAATCGTTTCTGGTGTAGTATTGTCCGATGCATACATGTCCATTATTTCGCGACCAACTAGTCCAATTTTTTCTACACATTCTGCAACAGGACCAAGCTCATACGATCCACCGGCACTCGGACTCAATAAACCATCACGAAGCAAACGATCATACACAGCTACACCAGCCAAATAATATGGCTCACCACTGGAGCCAACCGCATCGGACTTATTTACAAAATAACTGGCCGTAGTACCAATCTTGGCAAGTAACTGTACTTCTAAATCTACGGTCTTAGGTAAGGCACCTTTTTTAGCCACACGATCAACTAAATGCATACTGCCCGTAACTGCTTTTATTTCTTCAACGATGGTTTTATTATGACCACCACCGATCCGCTTATTAACTGCGTTATCGCTTGCAGGAATCGCTTTGTGTGCAAATTCGTGTGTAATTGTTTCACCGGCAGCAGCTTTTTCGTAAGCACTCGTGTCAATTGTTAGATTCCCAAGTAATTTTTGGGCAAGAGGCTGTTCGGTGGTGCGGGCCACGTCGCGAATTGCATTGGTATGTGACATAATTCTCTCTGAATCTGCCTCACCACGGGTCATCCAGTATAAATTTGGACCATGAGCCAACGGTTGATAATTCATAATCAACGGTGGAACCGTTGGCAACTCGTTTAATGCCGTTGCGGATTCTTGATTTAATTCCATTGCCTCTCGACGGAAAACTTCGTACCCCGTTTCTTGCTCTCTAACTTCTGGTGTACGCAAACCCAAACGCATCTCAACATCCACTTTATCGGCATCACCAGCTACCGAAGGACAGGCTTGGGGTACCAGCATAATTGGGCACCCATTTTGGGCTAGTTCACGCATTCGCTTCATTAAACCACGCCATTGTTCATCTAAAACTTTTGGATCTACACTCTCTGAACCATAAGTCGCAGCCATTTGCGTTAAAAAGGCAGGTAGTTCTGAATACGATTGGGGCAGCTGTTTTACTGCTAGCAAACGATTGACTTTTTCGGCTACTGCCTCAAGGCGAGTCTTAATTTTTGGCCATTCGTAGGGGAAAACCTGGGTGTATGTTAAAACATCAATATCGTCACTTTCCGGCGAAGAATACACATCATAAAAATACTTGGCCCCTTTTTCGTCACCTCGCTTTGTTTTCTCTGAACCACCTGGTGCATCGGCCAAAGCAATTTGCTTAGCATACGCATGATCTAAATATTTACCAAGCACAGCAGCAATATCAGTAAACAGTTCCAGTTCGGGCTTTGTCATCCCGGTTTCAGCCACCTGTTCTGGTGTCATTTTTTTTAGCCATTCACGCACGGTCGCAACTGCTGCTAACTGCCGTTCTGACGAAGCCAACACCAAAGTTTGCCAAGCTTCTGGTACAGACTGACGCATAGACTCCAATAAGCCAAACTGTCTAATTTGCATTTTGGCCTCAAGTGCAGTTGGGTTTTCGAGCATGTCAATCATGTCTTCGGCCCCATCAGTTTTGCGCAACCTTTCGACCCAGCCAGCTGAATTCTCGGAAAGTAATGGGGTAACCACTTGTTGCCAACGTTCGGTAACCGCTGCATGTGCTGCATCAAAAAGTGATTCTGGTGATGACAGCTGGCTGGGAACTTCGGGCCAGCCTTCTTGTTCAATTGTGGCATCCAGCGCCTCTCTAATATGACGGCTCACTTGAACTGATTCGCCTAATTCATGCCGCGGTGTGCGAGCATCCAAGGTACTTTTACGACGTTCTGCCGTAGTTGGAAAACTTTCACCAAAGCGAGCTCGGGTCATAAAAAATAATTAACGTGACTTAGGTTTTTTATTTCTTGTCGAAAACTGTTTTTTAACCCGACTGACACGGATCAGTCCACCACACGGAATAATTTCAACCCCTCGCTTTTCTAGCTCGTCTAAGAATAAGTTCATCCCGAGTGAATCAGATGCCATGTGTCCCGCAATCACCACGTTCATAAGGTTCTGGTTGATTTTTTCCAAAA
>CAYMID010000051.1:0-1558 GCA_964390625.1 uncultured Gammaproteobacteria bacterium
CGTTGGTTGGCTTCAGCCCAATTGATGTTGGCGACAAACGAGTCAATGTAATCAGCCTTTTTTAATTGGTAGTCGAGCATAAACGCGTGCTCCCACATATCCATAATCAAAACTGGAACGCAGCCTGCTAAATGATTGGTGGCGTGATCATCGATCCAAACGGTGAAGAGGCGATCAGCCTTTGGGTCATAGTAAACCACCACCCAGCCAATGCCGCGCGTTTGCCCGCTATTTTTAATGCTCTCGCGACATTTGTCGAGCGAACCAAACGAATCATTAATTTTGCGTACAATTGTCGACTCACTGCCTGGCGCATCAGGTGTGCGCGTCATATTATTAAAATACAACTCGTGTAAACGCATACCATTGAACTCCCAACCCAAACGGCGTGACAATTCATTGAATTCCGGTGTGCCAGCAGTAAGTGTCGGAATTTTCTCCAGCAGTGCGTTGGTATTTTTTACATACCCTTCGTACAACGTAAAGTGATTTTTGAGTAGTTGATCACTAAAACCCTGCATCCCTAGGAGCCCTTCAAAATTTTGTGGTGTATACAACATAGCGTGAAATAAAAAGTCAGTGAATTCAGTATAATCAACAGGACTGCGGCCGTCAAACCTGGGCTCACTTATCCACATTGAGGCACTGGGATGGCTGTGGTACACTAGAGGGGCTTTAAAAAACTAACTTATCGGTATGTCCGAAAATGAAGAAACAAAGACAAAACGCTCAGGGTCATTGCTTAGTCAAATGACACCAGGCCAGGTGTTTGCGCTTGGGCTGGGGGGCGGTGTGCTGGTACTCTGTACAATTGGTTTTTTTGTAATGCTGGCCCTAACGATTGGCGGTGGCAAATCATTTAGTTTTGGCTCAAAAGTAAACCAAATTGATACTTCTGATATTCAACCAACTGGTCCGTCAGTAAAAGCAGTTGCTCAAAGTGCAGGTTTGGACTATGAAAAATTCAAAGCCTGCGCACAACAAGAAAAATATGCGAGCAAGATTCAGGCTGATGAGACAGAAGGCCAAGCCGCAGGTGGTGAGGGAACTCCGTATTCAATTATTATTGGTCCTAAGGGTGAAACAGTACCAATTAATGGCGCTCAACCAAAACAAGTAGTTGAAGCCGTGATTCAAAAAATGCTTGGTCAAAAAACCACTGTATCGGCAAGTGACATCCCTAAAGCAGTATCTGGCATAAAAATTCGTCCGGCCGATCCAAAGACAGAGGCGGTTCGCGGTAATTTAAATGCCAAAATCACGGTTGTGGAATACTCGGACTTTGAATGTCCATTCTGCAAGCGCTTCCACCAAACAATGCAACAGGTCATGAGTACCTACAGTAATGATATCAAATGGGTGTACCGTCATTTCCCACTCGATGGTTTGCACCAACAGGCCCGCCCAGAAGCCAACATGGCTGAATGTGCCTACGAACAGGGCAAATTCTGGGAATTCACCGATGGTGTGTTCAAAGTCACTCCATCGAACGATGGCATGGACATTACGCTCTAAAGCTTAGTAAAAATAAAACAGCCTCGATTCGGGGCTGTTTTTT